>SKGE01000071.1 GCA_007117625.1 Candidatus Izemoplasma sp.
GTTTTCCCATGGTCTACGTGTCCAATTGTTCCAATATTAACATGGGGTTTTGTACGTTCAAATTTTGCTTTTCCCATTTAAAGTTTCCTCCTTGAATTGGTCTTATAACAGTGTTATTTTAACTCAAATTTATTTTTATTGCAAGTTATTAAATGTTTTACCCATTGCGTTTAGCAATAATTTCTTCAGAGATCGATTTAGGGCAAGCTTCGTAATGTGAAAATTGCATTGTGTAGTTTCCACGACCTTGTGTATTTGATCGTAAGCTTGTCGCATAACCGAACATTTCTGAAAGTGGTACTTTACCGGTAACTTGATGCGCGTTACCGCGTTGCTCTTGTGCTTCGATTCTACCACGACGTGCCGTAACATCACCGATAACGTTTCCTAAGTAGTCATCTGGCGCAATTACAGAAACATTCATGATAGGCTCTAATAAAATTGCTTTACATACATCTTTGGCTTTTTTCAGTGCCATTGACGCTGCGACTTTAAACGCAGTTTCTGAGGAATCGACATCATGGTAAGACCCATCAAATAATGTTGCTTTCACATCGATGATTGGATATCCAGCTAATACACCGTGTTGTAGTGACTCTGCAAGTCCTTTATCGACAACTGGAATATATTCTCTTGGCACTGTTCCACCGACGATTTTATCAACGAACTCATACCCTTTACCTAGATTTGGTTCAAACTTAACCCAAACATGTCCGTATTGACCACGCCCACCAGACTGGCGAACAAATTTACCTTCTACATCAGCTTCGGTTGTAAAGGTTTCACGGTAGCTAACTTGTGGCGCACCAACGTTTGCCATAACTTTAAACTCACGTTTCATACGATCAACAATGATGTCTAAGTGTAACTCTCCCATACCAGCGATGATAGTTTGACCTGTTTCATCGTCTGTATACGTTCTAAATGTTGGATCTTCTTCTGCAAGTTTTTGTAGAGCGACACCCATTTTATCTTGGTCAGCTTTTGATTTCGGTTCAATAGCGACACTGATAACAGGCTCTGGGAAGTTCATTTTTTCTAAGATGATGTCATATTTTTCTTCCGCTAATGTATCCCCGGTAGATGTTTGCTTAAGCCCTACCGCTGCAGCAATATCCCCTGCGTATACGATGTCGATTTCTTCGCGGTGGTTGGCGTGCATTTGAAGAATACGTCCAACACGTTCTTTGTTGTTCTTTGAAGTATTCATGATGTAAGAACCTTTTTTAAGTTTCCCTGAATAAACTCGGAAGAACGTAAGTTTTCCAACGAATGGATCTGTCATAACTTTGAAAGCAAGTGCTGCGAATTTTTCATCATCACTTGAAGGCACACGCACTTCAGTTCCGTCTTTTAAAGTTCCTTTAACTTCAAGAACGTCCGTTGGTGCTGGCAAGTAACTAATGACTGCATCAAGCATCATTTTTACCCCTTTGTTTTTGAAGGCACTTCCGCATAATACAGGGAAGAATTTAACACTCAATGTCGCTTTACGAATAGTTTCTTTAATCATTTCGTCTGAAATCTCTTCGTCTTCTAAATAAAGCATCATAAGCTCTTCATCGAAGTCTGCTAAAGCTTCAATTAACTCTCCGCGTTTTTCTGTCGCTAGGTCTTCATAGTCTTCTGGAATTGGTACTTCTTGAGCAACTTCTTCTGAAGCTCCATCAAAAATATACGCTTTCATCTCTACTAAATCGATGATTCCTTTAAACTGTGACTCAGCTCCAATTGGCCACTGGATTGCAGCAGCATTAACGCCTAAACGAGATTTAATTGACTTTAAACTATAATCAAAATCTGCACCGATCTTATCCATTTTGTTAATAAAAACGATACGTGGAACACGGTATTCTGTCGCTTGGCGCCAGACTGTTTCCGTTTGTGGTTCAACACCCGCTTGTGCATCAAGTACAGCGACTGATCCGTCTAAAACACGCAATGAGCGTGAAACTTCTACGGTAAAGTCGACATGGCCAGGAGTGTCGATAATGTTTACGCGATGATCTTTCCAAAATGCAGTTGTTGCGGCTGAAGTGATGGTAATTCCTCGTTCTTGTTCTTGTGCCATCCAGTCCATCTGTGAAGCACCATCATGCGTTTCACCCATTTTGTGAATTTTACCAGTGTGATATAAAACACGTTCAGTGGTAGTGGTTTTACCCGCGTCAATATGTGCCATGATTCCAATATTTCTTGTTTTTTCTAAACTAAATTGTCGTGCCATAATGAGCGCTCCTTTCTACCAGCGATAATGAGCGAATGCTTTATTTGCATCAGCCATTCTATGCATTTCTTCACGTTTTTTAACTGAGTTTCCGATGCCGTTTGATGCATCTACAATTTCTTTTGCTAGACGTTCTTCCATGGTTTTCTCATTTCTTAGACGAGCGTATAACACCATCCATCTGAGTCCAAGTGTGTAGCGTCTTTCTTCACGTACTTCCGTCGGTACTTGATAGTTTTGACCACCGATACGTCTTGCACGTACTTCGAAGGTCGGCATAACATTATTTAATGCTTCTTCAAATATTTCAAGAGGCGGCTTATTTGTCATTTTTTCAACACGATCAAATGCGTTATATAAAATACGTTGTGCCGTTCCCTTTTTTCCATCGTTCATAATGTTATTGATGAGTTTCGTTACTAATTTCGAGTTGTAAAGTGGATCTGGTAATACATCTCTTTTAGCAATATGTCCTTTACGAGGCATAATTGACTCCTCCTTTCAAAAATATAAATAGCCGTTTATGTCGTAATTAATTTTCTTCTTTTTTCGTTCCGTATTTTGAACGCCCTTGTTTACGGTTTTCAACACCTGAGGTGTCTCTTGTCCCACGTACTACATGGTAACGTACACCTGGAAGGTCTTTAACACGTCCACCACGAATTAGCACAACACTATGTTCTTGAAGTTTGTGTCCAATCCCTGGAATATACGCAGTAACCTCAATATTGTTTGTTAAACGAACACGAGCATATTTACGTAAAGCCGAGTTTGGTTTTTTAGGTGTCATCGTTGCAACACGTGTACAAACACCACGTTTTTGTGGACTTGGTGTATCTGTATACTCTTTTTTTAGAGTGTTGAATCCAATACCAAGATGTGGCGATTTAGTTTTTTTGGTTTTAGAGTGTCTACCTTTACGAACCAATTGATTAATCGTTGGCATATTGTTTCCTCCTCTCTTATTTTATAACAACACATCCATGTGTGCCGCATTTCTCATAAAAACAGAGGTTTGATATAACAATCCTCATGTTTTATCTCTATTTCGCACGTGTTATTATATAACACTGTTCCTGGTGTGTCAATAGTTATGATTTAAGTTTTTAAAAAAATTAAGCGGCACAAGCGTGCCGCTTATTATTACTCATAAAAATCTTCGTCATCATCAACATCGTCAATTAAATCATCGAATGCATCATCATGATCTTCTGGTTGTGATTCAAATGCATCATCTAAATACATTGCTTCATCTTGAGTGTCTTCTTCTTCAGGCTCAGGTTTTTCATAATCGAAATGTTTGTGTTTTAAAATTCCTGTTCCTGCTGGGATTAACCCACCAATAATGACATTTTCTTTTAATCCAATAAGGTCATCTGTTTTACCGCGAATCGCTGCATCGGTTAAGACGCGTGTGGTCTCTTGGAAACTTGCTGCGCTTAAGAATGATTCACTTCTTAAGGAAGCGCGAGTAATTCCAAGTAACACCGGTCTACCAACCGCTGGGCGCTTACGCGCTGCGACGGCTTGCTTATTCGCTTCTTTGAACTCTCTAATCGAGACTTGTGCGCCTGGTAATAATTCTGTATCGCCTTCAATAATGATATTAATTTTACGCATCATTTGATGGACAATAATTTCGATATGTTTATCGGAAATATCTACCCCTTGCGCTCGGTATACTTTTTGAACTTCTTGAATAATGTATTGCTGTACGGTTTCTGCATCAGTTGCTTTAAGCAACTGTTTCGGATCGATTGAACCTTCTGTGATGCTTTGTCCAGCAAAAACTTCTTGCTGTTCTTTAACGAGCAAAGATACACCGCTGTTTGTTTCATAGACATGCTTATCTTTACCAACAATGGTTACTTTGTAACGCTCGTTGATTTGTTCGATATCTTCAACGACACCATCAATTTCACTAATAATCGCTTTACCTTTTGGCATTCGCGCTTCAAAAAGCTCTTGAATACGTGGTAACCCTTGGGTAATATCTGCACCTGCAACCCCACCAGTATGGAAGGTACGCATGGTTAACTGTGTCCCTGGTTCTCCAATTGATTGTGCGGCGATAATTCCAACACTTTCTCCGACTTCTACTTGTTCACCAGTAGCTAAGTTTTGTCCGTAACACTTTTTACAAACTCCACGTTCTGAGTTACATGTTAATACAGAGCGGATTTTAACCTCTTCAATCCCTGCTGTAGCGATTTCATTCGCTAGGCTTTCTGTAATGTATGTGTCTTGTTGGATAATGATTTCTCCTGTCTCAGGGTGAACAACAGTTTGCTGGGTATAACGGCCCATTAATCTTTCGGCGAGAGACTCGATAATTTTGTTATCACTATCGACAATATCTCGCACGATGGTTCCACGATCAGTAAGACAGTCTTCTTCGGTTATAACTAAGTCTTGACTGACATCAACAAGGCGTCTTGTTAAGTACCCTGAATCGGCTGTTTTTAAGGCTGTATCTGTTGAACCTTTACGTGCCCCATGGGTAGAGATAAAGAATTCTGACATTGTTAATCCTTCGCGGAATGCTGCTTTAATTGGTAACTCAATCGTCTTACCAGATGGGTTTGACATGAGTCCACGCATCCCTGCTAACTGTGTAAAGTTCGATGCGTTACCACGCGCTCCAGAATCACTCATCATAAAGATATGATTATCGTCTGGAAGCTCGTTTAAAAGCCCTTTTTCAATGACTGTTTTTATGGCTTTCCAAACTTTTAATACATGTTCATAACGTTCGTTATCCGTCAATAACCCGTTTTCATAAAGATCTTGGATTTGTTCGACTTTTTCATCACCTTTTTTAAGTTCTGCCATTTTTTGACTGTATGGTGTAACGTCGAATGCACTTACCGTAATCCCTGCAAATGTTGAATAGCGGAATCCTAGATTTTTCATCTTATCAAGCATTTTACTAGTTTCGTTAATCTTGAACTCGGCGAAAACACGTGAAATAATCAACGACAAGAAACGCTTTTTAAATGGTGATACCAAAGGCATCTTTTTAATACTTTCGGTAATATTTCCACCACGTGGGATAAAGTATTTATCCGGAGTGTTTTCTCTTAAGTTTTCTTCGGTGGGTTCGTTTAAGTAAGGGAAACTTTTTGGTAAGATTTCATTAAAGATTAATTTACCATAGGTGGTCACTAAGTACCCTTCTTTTTGGGATTTTGTTAACGGTGCATTTCCGAGTGCGTTTCCACGCAATGCAATGCGTGAATGCAGTGTTATTTCGTTGTTTTCAAACGCCAACATAACTTCGTTAAAATCACCGAAAACGCGTCCTTCACCTTTAGCGCTTGCACGCTCTAAGGTTAAATAATAGTTTCCTAAAACCATATCTTGTGATGGTGTAACAACTGGTTTTCCATCTTTAGGGTTTAGGATATTGTTTGATGCAAGCATCAATACTCTAGCTTCTGCTTGTGCTTCTTCTGATAAAGGGACATGGACTGCCATCTGGTCACCATCAAAGTCCGCATTAAACGCAGTAGTGACAAGCGGATGCAAGCGGATCGCTTTTCCTTCAACCAGTTTTGGTTCAAAGGCTTGAATCCCAAGTCTGTGTAGGGTTGGTGCACGGTTAAGCAGTACTGGATGTTCTTTGATAACATCTTCTAAGACTTGCCAAATTCTAGAGTCTAAGCGCTCAATCATACCTTTTGCACTTTTAATGTTTGTTGCAATATCGCGTTCAATAAGTTCACGTATAACAAATGGTTTAAAGAGTGAAATCGCCATTTCTTTTGGCAATCCACACTGATACATTTCAAGGTCTGGGCCAACAACGATAACACTACGACCAGAGTAGTCAACACGTTTTCCTAGTAAGTTTTGACGGAAACGTCCTTGTTTACCACGCAGCATGTCTGAGAGTGATTTTAATGGACGGTTTTTCTCAACAACCATTTTGCGACCACGCTTTGAGTTATCGATTAATGCATCAACAGCTTCTTGAAGCATCCGGCGCTCATTTTTCGTAATGAGGTGTGGTGCTTTTTGTTCAATTTGTCGTTTAAGTCGGTTGTTTCGGTTTAAGATTCTACGGTATAAGTCGTTTAAATCTGTCGTAGCAAATCGTCCACCATCAAGCTGTACCATAGGACGTAATTCCGGTGGAATGACAGGTAATACGTCCATAACCATCCACTCTGGTTTGTTGTCAGAGTTTTTAAATGCTTCGAGTACCTCTAAACGTTTAATGATTTTTTCACGCTTTTGTTTTGAAGCTTGAGGCAGCTCTTTGCGTAATTTATAGACCGATTCTTCAAGATCGATTTGTTGTAAAAGTACTTTAACTGCTTCAGCACCGGTAAGTGCTCTAAAGCGGTTTCCATATTCCATGTATTTTTCTGTATATTTCGCTTCAGAAAGAATTTGTTTATACGTTAAATCTGTGTCACCTTTGTCGATCACAATATATGAAGCAAGATAAACAACTTCTTCTAAATCTTTCGGTTTAATATCTAATAATGTAGCGATGCGTGAAGGGGTATTACGCAGGTACCACGTATGGACGACTGGCGCTGCTAACTTAATATGTCCCATACGTTCACGACGGACTTTACTTTCGGTAATTTCTACGCCACAGACTGGACATTTTTTACCGCTTTGTGAACTGCGTTTTGATTTGTTATTACAAGCACATTGATAGTCTTTTTGTGGACCGAAAATTTCTTCACAAAAGAGTCCTTTGCGCTCGGGTTTTAGGGTTCTATAGTTAATGGTCTCATGTTTTTCTACTTCTCCGTATGACCAAGATAAAATTTCCTCAGGTGATGCTAAACGGATTTTATAGTGGGAAAACTTTTTACTCATAATATCACCTTACCTTTTAGGAATTAAAGCCGAATTTGTCGATATAATCTTCCACGTCAGAATCTTCTACGAGACTTTTGTTTGCTTCGTTTTGCTTCGAGTCACGATTGATGAGCTCGACATAAATACCAAGCGATTGTAATTCACGAGTTAGTACGCGGAACGATTCTGGAAGACTTGGTCCCGGAATACTCTTACCATCAACAATAGCTCTAAATACTTTGTTACGTCCGATGATGTCATCACTCTTAACGGTAAGCATTTCTTGTAAACAATAAGCTGCACCATATGCCTCAAGTGCCCATACTTCCATCTCACCAAAACGCTGACCACCATTTTGAGCTTTACCACCCATTGGTTGTTGTGTAACTAAGGTGTATGGTCCAACGCTTCGAGCATGTAATTTATCGTCAACCATATGATCAAGCTTGATCATATGCATAACACCAACAGATACATCGTTGTCGTAGGCATCGCCTGTACGACCTGAATATAACTTCGTTTTACCATCCATTTGCATATTGGCTTCTTTCATGATTTCGACTAGGTCATCGTTGCTAACCCCATCGAAGACTGGTGTCGCAATGTGTACACCAAGTTTTTTAGCTGCCATTCCAAGGTGGATTTCTAAAACTTGTCCGATGTTCATACGCGACGGAACGCCTAATGGGTTAAGCATGATATCGATTGGTGTTCCATCTGGTAAAAATGGCATATCTTCTTCCGGTAAAATTTTCGAGATAACACCTTTGTTACCATGGCGTCCTGCCATTTTGTCACCTTCGGATATTTTACGTTTTTGAACGATGAAGACCTGTACAACTTCTCTTGCACCAGGTGGTAATTCATCATCATTATCTCTTGAAAAATATTTCACGCTTTGAACAATGCCGCCTCCACCGTGTGGCACTTTTAACGAGCTGTCGCGAACTTCACGTGATTTTTCTCCAAAAATTGCTAATAAAAGCTTATCTTCTGGGGTTGGATCCGTTTGACCTTTCGGTGTAATCTTACCAACTAAAATATCACCTTCTTCAACCTCAGCACCTGGAATAATAACACCGCGTTCATCTAGGTATCTTCTACCGTCTTCACCAACGTTTGGTATTTCGCGCGTAATTTCTTCTTTTCCAAGTTTTGTTTCGCGTGCTTCTGCTTCATATTTTTCTATATGGATTGATGTGTAAACATCTTCTTTAACAAGTCGTTCACTTAAAATAATCGCATCCTCATAGTTGTAACCATTCCATGTCATAAAGGCAACCGTTACATTACGACCTAAGGCTAATTCACCTTCATCCATCGAAGGACCATCGGTAATGATATCTCCTTTATTAACGAACTCATTCGGAACAACGATTGGTCTTTCCGTGACGTTTGTTCCTTGATTACTACGTTGGAACTTACGCAACTGATAAACATCGCGCTCGCCATCTTCACGACGCACAACGATACGTTTTGCATCGACGTACTCAACGGTTCCATCATTATCTGCCACTAAGCACGATCCTGAATCTTGAGCGGCTTTATACTCTATACCAGTTCCAACAAATGGTGCCTCTGGACGAAGTAATGGTATTGCCTGACGTTGCATGTTCGCACCCATTAAGGCACGGTTGGCATCATCATGCTCTAAGAACGGAATACAAGCTGTTGAAATTGAGACAATTTGTTTTGGGGAAACGTCAATCAGTTCAACGGTTTCTCTTGCAAACATTTTAGTTTCTCCCATATAGCGTGCAACTACATTGTCATTGATAATACGTTTGTCATCATCAAGCTCGATGTTTGCCTGTCCGATGGTATAGTTTTCTTCTTCATCTGCAGTAAGGAAAACCATTTCGTCAGTGACGAAACGCTCATCACCCTCACCTTCAATAACTTTTAGGTATGGAGTTTCCATAAATCCGTATTTATTAACACGAACGTATGATGATAAGCGGTTGATCAGACCGATGTTTTGTCCCTCTGGTGTTTCAATTGGACAAATACGTCCGTAATGTGAATAGTGGACGTCACGAACCTCAAACCCAGCACGATCACGTGTAAGTCCTCCTGGACCCAACGCAGAAATACTACGCTTATGGGTTAACTCATCTAATGGATTTGTTTGAGACATAAACTGTGACAACTGACTTGATCCAAAGAACTCTTTCAATGAAGAGGTCAACGGTCTTATGTTGATGAGGTTTTGTGGAGTAATATCAGCACCACTTTGTGTACTCATGCGATCTTTAACGTTTTTCTCAAGTTTAGAAAGTCCAATTCTAAACTGGTTTTTCAACAGTTCACCAATTAATCTTAAGCGACGGTTCCCTAAATGATCAATATCATCTAAGCGTCCGTAACTTTCAAATAGGTTTAAGTAATACCCAATACTTGCAAAGATATCAGAAGCAACGATATGTTCACGTTCTTCTTTTGAATAGTTTCCGATGACGCGTACGGTTTTAACCTCGTCATCTCTATTACGGTGTAATATATCTAAAACTTCTACTTTTGTTAACTCAAAGTATAAAGCTTCTTTATCAAACGTTTCAGTGATTGAAGCTACCATATCTTCATAAGCTTTATTCCCGTGTTCTTCAACATATTTTTTCTTATTCAGGCCTTGATGTTTTAAGTATCCTTTGACATATGCTTGAACGGTTAGATATTTTTGGGTTTTAATTTGCTCGTACTTTTCTTCGTCAGTTAAATAGTTCAAGAATGGATTAGCATCTAATATTTCTTTTTGAGCTAAGAAATCATATTCCAATCCTTCGTTAACAACCCCTGGGATTTCTTTCGTGAAGAACTCACGATTTTCATCTAAAATCGCTAAATGTTTTTTGTTTAAACGCTCTTTAGCTGAAATGAGCACTTCTCCAGTCTCGGGATTCACAAAATCATACGCGAGTGCTTTACCGCGTAAATGATTTAAAATATCCATCTTTTTATTTATTTTATAACGTCCAACTTCAGCTAACTCATAGCGTTTAGAATCGAATAATCGGCTCGTAAAAAATGACATAGCCCCTTCAATTGTCGCAGTTTCCCCTTGACGCAATTTTGAGTAAACTTCTAAAATCGCTTCTGCTGAAGATGTTGTCAAGTCTTTTTCAAGCGTGCTTTCAAATAGTGGATTATCCATAAAAAGCGCCTTCATCTGTTCTTTATCAGATAAACCTAAGGCACTAATTAATGTGGTTAGTGGAATCTTTTTAGAGCGATCTAATTTGACAAATAATGTATCCTTCGCTCCAATTTCATACTCCAGCCATGCTCCACGATTTGGGATCACTTGTCCTAAGTATTTACGGCGAAGTGTTTTCTTATCGATTTCTTCAGAATAAAAAACACCCGCACTACGAACAATTTGTGATACGATTACACGTTCAGAACCATTGATGAGGAAAGATCCTGTTGGTGTCATAAATGGGAAATCTCCCATAAAGATTTTTTGTTCTTTGATTTCACCAGTAACTTTGTTTACTAGTTTTACATTAACCCGTAACGGACGTGAATATGTTAGGTCCTTCTCTTTAGTACGACTCAATGTGTATTTTGGATCACCGAACTCAAAGTGTTCAAAGTATAACTCTAAGTCTTGCGTAAAGTTTTCAATTGGGGAAATATCTCTAAAAAGTTCACCTAATCCCTGTTCAACGAACCATTGAAAAGAATCGGTTTGTACCTTAATGAGGTTCGGTAATTCAATGTTTGATTTAACGCGTGAGTAATTTCTTCTTTCACGTTTTTTTCCGTATTTAATAACTTTGTAATTCACTAATATTCACCCCGTTTTATGATTAAAAAAGTGACTACAACGCAAAAAAGCGCATTGTATCGCATTTTGTAATTTTATCACATGCTTGTCAAATAGTCAATGAATTTTGGCATCTTATAATATGAAAGCCTTTTTCTTTATTAACTACTGTGACTTGATAATGTTTATCTAAAAATTTAATCGCAGATAATGCTCCATGTTTTTTGTGCATTACGATCCACAGAATCCCTTTAGATTTTAAATGCGCTTTTGCGGTTTTAAATATGTTATAAAGCTGTGTTTTTCCGATGCGAATTGGTGGATTGGTCACGATGTGATGAAACTGTTGATCAACATTTTCAAATCCATCACTCTCAAAAACAACACCATTTACACCATTGTTTTTTAGATTTATCCGCGATAACTCAAGCGCTCTTAGATTGACATCAATCATCGTTACGTTCGCTGTATAGATTTTTCCAATGACGGTTCCAATTATACCGTATCCACACCCCATATCTAATACATCTTCATCAGTCTTTATATCGATTGCTTTAAGCAGTAGTTCTGTAGCTGAATCGACATGATCTTTTGAAAATACACCAGCATCTGTGATGAAGGAAAAGGTCTTTTGCTTGAACGTAAAGGTAATCTCTTTTCTATCGTGCTTAAGTGTCTCTTGGTTTCTAGAAAAGTAATGAGTCATAGATTCACCTTTTCTTTATTTGCTGATTAAAGGGAAAAACCTGAGTCTAGACTCAGGTTTTTTATGGTTAGATAATGTTATTTAAGTTCAACAGTTGCGCCAGCTTCTTCTAACTTACCTTTAAGCTCTTCAGCATCTTCTTTGCTAAGTTGTTCTTTAACAGTTGCAGGAATGTTATCAACAAGTTCTTTCGCTTCTTTAAGTCCAAGTCCTGTAACTTCACGTACTGATTTAAGGACAGCGATTTTTTTCGCACCTACGTCAGTAATAACTACGTCAAAGTCTGATTTTTCTTCTTCTTCAGCTGCTGCTGCAGGTCCTGCTACAGCGACTGCACTTGGGTCAACACCAAATTCTTCTTTCATTAAGTCAACAAGGTCTTTAAGTTCAAGTAATGTTTTTTCTTTTAATGATTCAATAATTTCTGCATTGGTTAATTTTGCCATGATTTTTTCCTCCTATTTTTTACGCGTTTTCCGCTTCTAAATTTTCTGCATGTAAACTAAGTGCAATTGCAACTTCTTTGATTGGTTGGAGTATTCCTCCAGCAAACATTGTAAGTAATGCTTCTCTTGATGGGATCGTTGCAATCGTTTGAATCTTTTCGTTGTTCATGAAGTCACCATCTACCACACCAACTTTAAGTTCTAGTTTTTTGTGGTTTTTTGCAAACTCATAAACTGTTTTTGCTGCTGAGACGCTGTCTTCGTTTGAGAACGCTACAGCGTTTGGTCCGGTTAAATGCTCAACCATTTCTCCGTAACCAGCAGCTTCAGCTGCGCGACGGATGATGTTGTTTTTAATTACTTTAAGTTCACAGCCTGCGTTTAATAGTTCTACACGTAATGCAGTAACTTCTTCAACTGTAAGCCCTAGGTAATCGATAATAACAACAGAGTTTGATGCTTGCATCTTTTTAGTAAGTTCATCTACGAGTAATTGTTTTTTCTCAATCGCTTTTTGTGACAAGTGTTCCACCTCCTACAGTGTACAAAAAAACCTCTTCTGTCTAACAACAAAAGAGGTCTATGAAGATCATAGGTCTTTTGTCTCGTCAGGATATTAAGCCTTCGCACCTGAGGTCTTAGACAGGGTTATTTAATTTTAATTTATTACTTAAGTATTGCATCTGGGCTTAACTTTACGCCAGGGCCCATACTTGACGCAATTGAAATGTTTTGAACGTAGACACCTTTTGCTGTTTGTGGTTTAATTTTCAGCATTGTGTCGTAAAAGGCACGAAGATTTTCTAATAGTTGTTGGCTATCAAATGAAACTCTACCGATGGTAACATGAATATTTGATGTTTTATCAACACGGTATTCAACTTTACCAGCTTTGATGTCTTCAACAGCTTTTTTAACATCCATTGTAACAGTTCCGGTTTTTGGATTTGGCATAAGTCCTTTTGGACCTAGCGTACGACCAAGTTTACCAACCTTCGCCATCATATTCGGTGTTGCAACGACTGTTTCGAAATCAGTCCATCCACCGAGTACTTTGTCAACGAGTTCATCCTCACCAACATAATCAGCACCAGCTTCTTCGGCTTCTTTCGCTTTATCTCCCGTTGCGAATACAAGAACACGTTTGGTTTTCCCTGTACCGTGTGGCAATACAATTGCTCCACGCAGGTTTTGATCAGCTTTACGTGGATCAACGTTTAAACGAATCGCGCATTCGACGGCAGCATCAAAGTTTTCAAATGAAATCTTCTTTACCAATTCAATTGCTTCTGCAGCTGCGTAACGTTTTTCTCTATCGATTTGTTCTAATGCAGCTTTAAATTTCTTTCCTTTGGCCATGATTTTACCTCCTAAATGTGGTCTAACGGAATCTCCTCCCACAAATAGTTGTATGAAAACAACTAATTGCTTAGTCCTTAATGACGATTCCCATGTTTCTTGCAGATCCTGCAATGATATTCATTGCAGCTTCAATGTCGTTCGCATTGAGATCTGGCATTTTGATTTCAGCTATTTCACGTAATTGATCACGTGTAACTGAACCCACCTTTTCTTTCAAAGGATTTCCTGATCCTTTTTTAATACCAGCTGCTTTGATTAATAAATCTGCTGCTGGTGGTGTTTTCGTTATAAAAGTGAATGAACGATCTGAGTAAACCGTGATAACTACAGGGATAACTGACCCCATTTTATCTTTGGTTTTGTCGTTGAATTTTGTACAAAATTCTTGAATGTTCACACCTGCTTGTCCGAGTGCTGGTCCAACTGGTGGAGCTGGATTTGCTCGTCCTGCAGGAATCTGCAATTTTACAACGGTCTTAACTTCTTTAGCCACGATAGACACCTCCTCTTAGTCGTGATGTGGTAATCAGATACTTTCGTATCCTCCCACTCTTAAAAATCGCATGGTTTTAGCACGCCTTGCTATTATATACGATTGATACTGTAGTGTCAAGTTAAAACAATAAAAACAGGAATGTCTACAACACTCCTGGTTTTCTTATATTGTTTCGATTTCATCAAATTGAAGTTCTGCAGGTGTCTGTCTACCAAACATCTCAACTAACACAGTAACTTCAGCTTTTTCAGCATCGATAGAATCTACTACGCCGATTTGATTGGCGAACGGTCCAACTGTAACACGAACTCGGTCTCCCACTTTAACATCAATGGTAGGTGTTTGTAATAACCCAACACGTTTTAAAATTGGATTAATTTCATCGGGAGGTAAAGGAATTGGCTTTGTTCCACCACCACTACTTCCTAAGAATCCAGTAACACCCGGCGTGTTTCTGACAACAAACCATGAATCATCCGTGACAACGAGTTCGATAAACACATATCCTGGATAAATCTTAACTAACTTTTCTTTTGTAGAACCATCTGATTTCTTTTCTAAGCGAATCTCTTCTGGGATAACCACTTGAAAAATCAAGTCTTCCATTTGCATGGATTCAATACGACGTTCTAAGTTAATTTTAACAGAATTTTCTAAACCAGAATAGGTTTGTACGACATACCAACGTTTCTCTGGGAGTTGCTCAGCCATTGTTTACACCGATTAACCAAGAAAATATTGGATTGAAGATCGCATCATAAATAACAAAAATTAATCCTAAGAACAGGATAAATCCTAAAACACGTCCAGAATGATTTAACATTTTCTCTCTTGTTGGCCATGATACACGATTCATCTCTTTAAATCCTGGTATCATAAATGGTAAGAGGGCATAAAGTACAGCACCTGCTCCCACTAAGATAATCAAGATTGAGAACAGTTGAATACGTAATGGGGTACTAAAAATAGCCCAATCCGTTCTTGTAATTTCAAGTACACGCGCTTCATAAATATAAACGCCTAATAGTAAAACAAGTAATCCAACAAATGCCAACAGCATACCTTCAAATGGGTATTCTGTTTTTAAAATTTCCATAACCTTACTTGTCTTTTTTTCTTCTTTTTTCGCCATAGTATCGCTCCTATTTACTCTCTTTATGGGTCGTATGTGCATTACACTTTTTACAAAACTTTTTCATAACAAGTCTTTCTTTACTATCCTTATGTTTTAATGCCGAATAATTTCTAGAAAGACAAGCTTCACATATTAATATTACTTTTTTTCTCATTACACCACAACCTTGCAAATATATAATGTACCAAAAAGGGGTGCTTTTGTCAAGGTTTAGTCCTTGAAATGCACACGAATTTTGGCCTTTGCACGATGCAGCGAATTATAAACAACTTTTGTTGAAACATTCAATGATTTAGAAATCATATCAACTGCACAGTTTTTTACTTCTCTTAATATATAAACACGATATTCCAATTCTGTCAAAATATTTCTCATATCTTTCAAATATGCGTAATAGTATGCAGAGTTTTCATGCACTCTATGATTGTTCTCTTTAATTTCTTGATAGTGTATCACTTGCATATGTTTACGACTCTTTAATGTTCTTATTGTACTGATTAGATATCTTTCCAAATTTTGCTCAAAATATCGTGTAAATGTTTTATTGAATGATGGATTAAATGCGAGTAAAGACTTATGCAAAATAATCAATCCTTCTTGGTATAAATCATCATACATATACGCAAGGTTAAACTTATGAATCTTTTTCGAAATAAATCGACTGTATTTATCAACCATTATCTTAAAACATTCGTCATGACCCTCTTGCATCAAAGCGATGATTTCATAATCGTTTAATGGTTGATAACTATTCATTATGTTTTTCGCCTCCGCATAATATCATGTAAAACAATGCCACAGCTTACACTTACATTTAGACTGTTGACATGTCCGACCATTGGTATTTTAACTAAGTAATCGCAGTTTTCTTTGACTAGGCGGTGTAATCCTTTGCCCTCGCTTCCAAACACTACACATAAGTCTAGATCAGCTTGAATGTAGTCTAAATTATGCTTGGTGTTAGCATCGGTTCCGACAATCCAAACATCGTGTTCTTGTAAGGTTTTGATCGCTTGATTGAGATTTGTTACTTCGATTATTTTTACATACTCTATCGCGCCCGTTGAAACTTTTACAACTGTCGAGTTAATGGAAACACTGCGGTGTTTAGGAACAATAACCCCTGTGACAGCGAATGCATCCGCACTTCGTAAAACGGCGCCTAAATTATGTGGATCCTCAATAGAATCTAACATCACAAATAGTTTTTTACCTCGTTTTTTCAACACATCTGTTAGTTTGAGTGAATGATATGAATCAACTTTTGCACCAATGCCTTGATGACCTGTAGGGAGTTTTTTATGGATTTCATTTTTTGATAGGAAACGGGTTGGAATTGCATCGAGTATTTTTTTATCTAAAAAGTCAAAATGTTGTTTTTCTAACACATACAGTTCATGGATGGTTCTCCCTGACTTTAAAGCTTCTCTCACAGCATTTTTACCATGGATTATTATCGACATAGCATCATCCTCAATTCTATTCTATCATAACTATGAAGCTCACAACTTGATATAATCACTATGTTTTTTACCTAATCGTTTTCAGTGATGATTATTTCAAAAAGTGCTTTAACACGTGAATGATTCTTTTGTAGGTGTAAATAGCCAAAGAGTGCTTCTAATCCAGTAGCATGCTGGTAAGTTTGAAGGTTCACGTTACGTGCTTTTCTAGTTAATTTTCCATTTCTTCCGCGCTTTACTACTGCGAGTTCATTAGAACTAAGATGCGGTTCTATGACCCGCAATGCATCTGCTTGACCCTGAGCGCACGTTAATGAGACTGTCTCTTGATGCAGTGCACCGACTTTGACTTCTTTATTTTCAAGTAAATATTCTCGTACCATGAGCTCAAAGATAGCATCTCCGATATAGGCTAGCGTTTGTCCATTGTGTGATATCATTATAAAATACCTTTTTCTGAGAGTGTTTCTCTTAAGCGGTCCGCTTTTTCAAAGTTTTTATTTTTGCGAGCATCGGCCCATTCCATATAAATAGAACGTGTCGCTTTACTCATTCTTGAAACACGAGGATCTAAGCCGAGAATTTCAAAGAATGTTGTGAATAATTTAACCGCTGCTAAAAGTTCATTTAAGGCATCTTTTTGACGTGTTTTTTGGTTGGTATACTTAACTAGATTTTGGAGTTCAGTAATGGCATTCGCGGTGTTGAAATCATTCGACATGGCTTCGATGAAATTATCCTCGATTTTCTTGAGCGGCTCATAAGCTTGAACTTTTTCATCAAGGTAATCTGCTAAATCAAGCTTATAAAATGCTTGTGTGTATGTGCGTTTTAGTTTTTCCCATTCATTGACATAGCTCGTAAGGAGCTCATCGGTATAATTGATTGGACTGCGATAATAGGTTGATAAAGTGAATAAGCGAAATCCCATATAGTCATAGTCTAGATCTTTGACTAAAATATAATTCCCGTCGCTTTTTGACATTTTTTTGTTGTCAATGTTTAAGAACCCATTGTGCATCCAGTAGTTTGCTATTTTATGATTGTGCAGAGCGTGGTTTTGGGCAATTTCATTTTCGTGATGTGGGAACATTAAATCTGCACCACCACCATGGATATCTATTTTACCTCCAAATATATCTTCAATCATTGCGACACATTCGGTGTGCCAACCTGGGCGTCCTTCCCCCCAAGGTGACGGGTATTTAATCCCTTTATCAGTCTTTTTCCATAATGTGAAATCTAATGGGTTTTCTTTATTTTTATTGATTTCAATACGAGCACCTGAGGTTAAGTCATTGATGTTTCTTCCTGATAAAATACCGTAGTCTTCAACTTTACTCACTCTAAAGTAGACATCGCCATCAACTACATATGCATAGTCTCTATCGACGAGTTTTTCGATATAAGATATGATTGAGCTCATGTATTCCGTGACACGTGGTGCGAGATATTTTGTTGAACTGCCGACACGTTCTACGTCTTCGTAGAACGCTTTTATAAACTTTTCAGCAACTTCGAGCTCAGTTTTTTGGTCTTCAATAGCTTTGGTTATGATTTTATCATCAATATCTGTAAAGTTTGAAACGAAGTTAACTGTATAACCTAAATATTCAAAGAAGCGTCTCACAACATCAAAAAATATTACAGGACGGGCATTGCCAATCTGTATGTAGTTATAAACCGTTGGTCCGCAGACATAAATATTAACTGTATCTTTATGAATCGGTTTAAATGTTTCTAATTTATTTGTTAACGTGTTATGAATTTTCATATGATCACCTTTTGCTATAATTTATCATACTTATTGTATCATAGGAGTCTGTTTACTTGAAATGATATTGTCTTCAAATGTCCCACAAAAAAACAGGCCCTAGGCCTGTTTTGCGTTTAAATTCAGTTAGACTTTTTCAACGTTTGATGCTTGAGGTCCACGATCACCTTCGGTAACTTCAAACTCAACTTCATCGCCTTCGTTCAATGTTTTGAACCCTTCGGCATTAATTGCACTGTAATGAACAAAAATATCTTGTCCCTCTTCCGTAGTAATGAAGCCATAACCTTTTTCTGAATTAAACCACTTAACTGTACCTTTCATGTAAAAATAATTCTCCTTTTTTTCTTGATGTTATTGATTATATACGATTTAAAGGGAAAATGCAAATATTTTATCCCCTTCTATTAGATTAAGCTTAAAGTTTTGTTTAAGCGCTCTTCAACAATCTCTTTCCCCATGATATGCATCATCTGCGGAAGGTCTGGTCCGTGCATCGCTCCGCTAACAGAAATGCGGATTGGCATGAACAACATTTTTCCTTTCATTTTTTCAGCCTTACCTGCCTCTTTTATAGCGTTTTTAAGCGTTTCTGGCGTTAGGTCATTCTGTGATTGTATGATTGTTTTAAACGTATTAACGAGTGCTTTTACACCCTCTTGTTGCATGAAAGATAATGCTTCACCTTCGATGCCAAAGGGCTGATCAAAGAAAGCATGATACAAATCAACAATTTCTTTGCCAAAACTTAATCGATCTTTAAATACTGAAACTAAACTATCAACCCAAGCTTCATCTTGATACTTTCCGATCTTTGCTTCATTAACAAATGGTTTGCATAGTGCAACAGTCTCATCATGAGTTTGTTGTTTAATGTAACGATTGTTGATGTATGCTAGTTTATCTTTATCAAACTTTGCTGGAGAAGTTGATAAACGGTTCTCATCAAATAAATCTATTAATGATTCCATAGGCTGTATTTCAGTTTCTGAGTCGGGACTAAATCCCAAAAGTGCAATGAAGTTAAACATTGCTTCAGGTAGATATCCAAGATTTTTATATTGGTCAATAAACTGAATAATTTCTGCATCGCGCTTTGATAACTTTTTGTTGTTTTCATTTACAATTAATGTCATATGTCCATAGGTGGGTTTTTCCCATGAAAACGCATCGAATATCATTAACTGTTTAGGCGTGTTAGTAATATGGTCTTCCCCTCTTAGTACATGGGTGATTTTCATTAAATAATCGTCAATCGCACAAGCAAAGTTGTACGTTGGAATATTGTTTTGTTTCATGATTACCCAGTCACCAACATCTTCGCTTCTAAAGGTTACCTCACCTTTGACAATATCACTAAATGTATAGTTTGTTTTTTCTGGTACTTTAAAGCGAATCGTGTAAGGTTTATCTTGTTCAGGAGCGTGCAGACACTTCCGTGAGTAATGGAGTTGATCATCGCCGCGCGCAAGTTGTTTTTCTCTTTCTTCTGCAAGTTCTTCGGCAGTACAATAACATTTATATGCCAGTCCTTTTTCAAGTAAAATATTCGCATGTTTTTGATAAATATCTAAGCGCTCTAACTGTCGATATGGTCCGTAAGACCCTTCTTTATTCATTGACTCATCTGCTTCAATACCCAACCAACTAAGGTGTGCTAGCTGTGATTCTATGCCTGTTTCCACATTTCTAGCAATATCGGTATCTTCTATTCTTACAATGAATGTGCCATGATGTTTTTTGGCGTATAAGTAGTTAAATAATGCTGTTCTTGCATTCCCTATATGTAAATGGCCCGTTGGGCTGGGTGCGTAGCGTACACGTACATTCATAATATTAGCCTCCTTAAATGTTTCTTACTCATTATAGTACTTTTTGATAGCTTTTAAAATGCTATGAATAAAAAAAGCACAAAATTTGTGCTTTTCATTTTAACGCTTGCTGAATTGTGGTGCACGACGTGCTTTTTTAAGACCGTATTTTTTACGTTCTACCGCACGAGGGTCACGCGTAACTAATCCCGCTTCTTTTAGTAATGAGCGATAATCTGAGTTTACTTCAAGCAATGCACGTGTTAAACCGTGACGAATTGCTCCAGCTTGTCCAGAAATCCCTCCACCGTATACGTTAACAGTGATATCAAATGCTTTTTGAGTTTCGGTCAAATCCAGTGGTTGAGATACGTCCAATCGTGTTGCAGCAGATGGAATATATTCTTCAAATGTTCTTCCGTTGATCGTGAATTTCCCAGTACCCGCAGTTAAAATAACGCGAGCAATTGAGCTTTTTCTACGTCCGGTTCCTCGGTATATAACTTGTTTAGCCATGTTGTAGCCTCCTAGCCTTTAAGCTCAATAGCTTCTGGCTTTTGAGCTTGATGTGGATGGTTTTCATCACCATACACATAAAGTTTTTTGAACATTTGTCGACCTAATTTTCCCTTAGGTAACATCCCTTTAACTGCAAATTCGACCATGCGCTCTGGATGTCTTTCGTTCATGGTTTTCGCATCTGTAACTCTTAGTCCACCTGGATATTGTGAATGCGTGTAATACTTCTTTTGTGACCATTTGTTCCCTGTTAATTCAACGTGTTTCGCGTTAATAATTACCACGTAGTCTCCACAGTCTACGTGTGGTGTGAATGTCGGTTTATGTTTTCCGCGTAGATAGGTTGCCACTTCGGTTGATAAGCGCCCAAGTGTTTTCCCTTTTGCGTCAATAACATACCATTTACGTTCCACCGTTTGATTGTTTGCCATGTATGTTTTCATAGCTTAGCCTCCTAATTATATATCATTATAATTGGGCCTGGAGTTTGTAAAAATGTACCGTCCTATATGATAGCTTAAATACACGTAAAAGTCAAATAATTTATAACTGTTTTGTCTATTTAATTTTGTCTCCAGGATTCAGTTTCGTTGATACCAAAACTTCTTGAGTATTTTTATTTGTTCCAGCCAATAACATTCCTTCGCTTAAAATGCCTCTAAGTTTAACGGGCTTCAAGTTTTGAACCACAATCACTTTCTTGCCAACCATATCCGCAGGTTTATAGTGTTTCGCGATTCCAGACACAATTTGACAGGTCTTACCGTGTCCTAAGTCGATTTGAGATACTAACAGTTTATCCGCATCAGGGTGTTTTTCACATGATTTCACTTGTCCAACGACAATATCACACTTAGCAAAGTCTTCGATGGTAATCATTTTTTCTGATTCTTCCACCGATTTTTCTTCTGTCTCACCTTTGATGGCATCTTTAAGTTTCTTTAGTTCTACTTCGGTATCTAGACGTGGAAATAAAGGTGTCGGCTTTGAAACCACTGCATATTGTCTTTTCGAACCGAATGTCAAACTTTCCCAAACGGTATGTTTGTCTTCGATATTGAGTTGTTCAAACAGCTCTGGAATGGCATTTAATAAGATTGGTTTTAGTAATATTCCGATGTGTCTTAATGATTCCGCAAGATGATACATGACTTTTTCTAACACATCTTGTTTTTCAGGGTCTTTCGCTAAAACCCAAGGCATGGTTTCGTCGATGTACTTGTTTGTTCTGGATATAAGCCTCCAAACTTCTTGGAGTGCTTGAGCAACTTTTAAGGTATTCATGTTTTCTTTGTATGAAACGATAACTTCTTCAATGGTGTTTTGTAAGTCTTTGTCTATATCGTCTAAAGTCTCATCTTGGTAACTAATTTTGCCATCGAAGTATTTATTAATCATCGACACCGTACGGTTGAGAAGGTTTCCAAAGTCGTTTGCCAAATCAAAATTGATGCGATCGACAAATGATTCTGGTGTAAAGACTCCATCTCCCCCATAAGGTAGTTCTCTTAACAAAAAGTAGCGCAACTCATCTAAGCCGTAATACTTCAAAATCGTGTCCGGGTAAATGACTCCGCCTTTTGATTTGCTCATTTTTCCTTCTCGCATCATGTAGAATCCGTGAGCGTGGAGTTTGAAAGTCACTGGAACATCCAGTGCCATTAGCATGATGGGCCAGTAAATGGCATGGAATCTTAAGATATCTTTTCCAACTACGTGTACGACTTCTTCGCCTTTCCAGTACTTTTCAAACAAACGATTTTGGTCTGTGCCATAGCCTAATGCACTTATATAGTTCGATAAGGCATCAATCCACACATATACCACATGCTTTGGATTGGATACGACTTTGATCCCCCAATCAAATGTTGTACGTGAAACACTTAGGTCGTTTAATCCCTGTTTAATGAAAGCGACAACTTCATTTTTTCGTGTCTCAGGAGTGATAAAATCAGGGTTGTTTTCAATAAATTGAAGCAGTTTTTTCTGGTACTTACCTAGTTTGAAAAAGTAACTTTCTTCTTCTAACTGAGTTGTTTCACGACCACAATCTGGACAAGTATGGTTTTCTTCGAGTTGCGTTTCTGTGTAAAACGATTCACATGGCATACAGTAATACCCTTTATAGGTTCCTAAGTAGATGTCCCCTTGATCCAAAAGTTGTTCAAATATCTTTTGGACAACTGTCTTGTGTCTTTTTTCTGTGGTACGGATAAAGTCATCGTAAGAAATACGGAGTTTATCCCATAGGTTTTTGGTTTCTTCTGCGATTTCATTTACATGCTCGATAGCCGGGATGTTTCTTTCGTTTGCAACGGTCTCGATTTTTTTCCCATGCTCATCCATCCCTGTTAGGTAATACGTATCAAAACCACGTTCTTGTTTATAGCGTTTTAAGGTGTCGCATAAAACCGTGGTATAGGTGTTCCCAATATGAAGTTTTCCACTCGGGTAATAGATCGGTGTTGTGATGTAAAATGATTTTGCCATCACAATCACTCCTTTCCTTCTTGTGTTTTTTTATACGTTTGATATGCCATATAGGCATCATTTTTAGGTATTTTTCTAACTTTTGCGGCGGTTTTGATGGCATCCATTTCTTTGTAGCCATCCGATATCATGAGTTGAATATGTTCGATAATATCTGCGCTTGAAATTGTATTTACGGGGGACGCGCCCTCGATGATGATGACTATTTCTCCTTTGAGTTGTGGAAGTTCGTGATAGTCTTTCAAGGCGAGACGGTAAATTGTCTCATAGCGTTTTGTGAGTTCTCTTGCCAATGCTATTTTTCGGTTGCCCATGACGTTGTACAGTTCTTTTAAAGTATCTTGTATGCGATGTGGTGCCTCGTATAATACTAGTGTTTCTGGGTAGTTTTGTATACGTTCAAGGCTTTTTTTCTTCTGCGCTTTCTTCGGTGGTAAAAACCCTATAAAAACAAACGGTTGTACACTTAATCCAGAAGTGATGAGCGCAGGTAACATCGCCGTAGCTCCCGGTAAAGCAATAACAGTTATCGAGGCTTCTGTAAGTGCTTGTACAAGTGTTTCTCCTGGGTCACTCATTAGTGGTGTTCCTGCATCGCTAATAAGCGCTACAGATTTTCCGGACTCAACGGTTTGAATAATTTGCTCGACTCTGCTGGATTCATTATGTTCGTGTAAACTGATCATCGAGGTTTCAATCTCGTAATGTTTTAATAGATTGCCGCTGTGACGGGTGTCTTCAGCATAGATGACTGAGACTTCTTTTAATATCTTAACGGCTCGATATGTCATGTCTTCAATATTTCCAATCGGTGTCGGTACGAGATACACAGCTGGGTGATTATCTTCATAGCTTTTTTGTACGTTCAAAGCATCACACCCTTTCGTTATTAAAAATAGCTTTTGCTTCTTTGCTATAGTCATTGTTTTCATGAACGAATAGAGGCGGCAATACTTTTAGGCCTGTATTGCCATGTTTTTTACAATCTATTAAAATCATCATCGCATCCTCATGTGGTCTTGGGTGTACGTATCTTAACCTCTTAATGGTAAGGTGGTTTGCGCTAAGATGAAAAATAATTTCACTTAAACGTTCCGGACGGTGCACCATGGTAAAACGACCATTATCTATTAATAGTTTTGATGCGGTTTCGATAACTTCTTTTAGTTTTATTTTAAGTTCATGTCTGGCAATTGTCTTGTACTGATTTTTGTTAATGTTTGAGTTTTCTTGATATTTAAAAAATGGTGGATTACAAACAATTAAATCAAATGATTTTTTATCAAATCGAGTGGTTAAATTTTTAATATCGTCTTGAATAATGGTTATTTGATGGTTGAGGTTGTTTAAGTCAATATTTCTTTTAGCAATGTCAAAGACCTCATCTTGAAGTTCAACGCCAATGATTGTGGCTTTGGTTTTCTGACTTAACATAAGTGGTACAGGAGCAAATCCGGTCCCTAAATCTAAGATGCGTTTGGTATGGTGATTGGCTGGTGCAAAATACGCAAGCAATGTAGAGTCTAATGAGAAGTTAAACATCTTTGGGTTTTGGATGATTTTCATGTTTTTGAAGCCTAGCAAATCATTTAAAACCTCATCATTTTTAAGTTTTGTCATTGTTACCATTTGTGTTTTTATCATATTCGAATATTTTTTGAATATCTTTAAGTTCGTAGTTTTTTATAACATCTTCTTTGCAAAGTGCTTTTACAGATTGGTTGATAATATTAGAGGTTAACACCTTACACATACCATCTTCTGTTTTAATTTGTGATCCGATTTTTGGCATTTGTGTTCGGAATTCATGGTACGTATCATCCTCATATCGAATACAGCAAAGAAGTTTTCCACAAAGTCCTGAAATATTCGACGGATTCAAGGATAAGTTTTGATTTTTAGCCATTTTTATTGAGACGGTTTCAAACTCTCCTAAAAACGTATTGCAGCAGAGTAAATAACCACATGGGCCGATACCGCCAAGAAATTTTGCGCCATCTCTTGCGCCGACTTGTCTGAGTTCGATGCGTACTTTGAACTCGTTGGCCAAATCTTTAACAAGGTCACGGAAGTCGATACGTCCCTCAGCATTAAAGTAAATGATTAATTTACTGTGGTCGAGTGTATATTCAGCACTTAATAGTTTCATTTCTAGTTTATGTTTTTTGACATAGCTAGCACATGAAGCTATGACTTGAGGAATCTTATCTTGATTCGCTTTTTCATTCTTAATATCTTTTTCTGAGGCTTTTCGGATGATTGGTTTTAAAGATGAGATTAACTCTTCTTCTTCAATGGTTTTAACACCTTCAATAACTTGGCCAAGTTCTAGACCTCTTACGGTTTCTACCACAACAAAATCCCCAACATTGCATTGATGATTTTGGGGATCAAAATAATATTTTTTACCGGCTTCTTTAAACCGGATACCAACGACATTACTCTTCACTTTCGTTCCTTCTTTCTAGTAGTATCATCAAATTATCAAAAGCCAATCGTGCGTTGATGTAATTGTTTAAACGCTCTTTGAGGTCTAGCATATACTCTAGTTCCTCTAATAATTGTGGTTTTGATTTTAATGATAGCAGCGTCTCAATTGTGTCTTTTTGAGCTTTAAAGCGCTGTTTTTGATAATGCTTCATTTTACCATAAATCAGATCTTTTTGGTAGTATATCATGATATCTAACAACAGCTGATAGTCCTCTGTCGTTTTAATGACCCCATAGATTTCTTTATCAAACATTAATACTAATGAGTCTTTTGATGCGATAGCTTGATATATGTTGTACGTGATGTCTAATACATCGTAAATATTTTCTTGACTTAAAAACCGTTCGGCGGCGATGGTCGTTTGATGCATTGATGCTGCAATGCTTGCGATATCTGGTTCAAACCCTTGTTCGATGAGTTCATCATAGATAATTTTTTCTGAAAGTGTGTGAAAGTGTAATTTTTGACTGCGAGACCGAATCGTAGGGAGGAGTTTACTGCTGTTTGTCGTTAGTAAAAGGGCATATATGTTTGGGTGCGGTTCTTCTAAAAATTTCAATAAAGCATTTGATGCGTGAGCATTCATAGTTTCTGCGTTGTCGATGATGTAAATTTTAGCTCCATCTTCAAGTGCTGTTTTATTGAACTCTACTTGCAGTGATTTGATGGCATCTTTAGTAATTGTGTTTCTCACTGGTTTTACGACATAAACATTGGAGTGTGTGAGATTTTCAACACGTTTACAAGTGTTGCATTCTCCACAGGGTTTTTCGTCTTGTGAAGTACATAAAAGCATCGCTGCAAAAAAAAGTGCAGTGTCAAATTTCTTTGTTCCTGCCTCTCCTTCAAAAATATATGCATGAGCTAATCTCGATTTTTTATAGCTGTTATAAAGGATTTTTAGGTTCTCAGGTTGGGCACTTTTCAATACTTCTAATTGCATAGATATCAACACCTTTTAAATTATATCACGAATCAAACTTAATGCTTCTTCAATCACTTTTTCAAGCGGTTTTGTGCCATCAATGACCTTTATACGCTCTGGATATTTCTGAATTAACTGTTGGTAACCTTGGTAAACTTTTTGATGGAAGTCGATGGTTTCTAAATCAAGTCGATCTACGGTTCTTCCGTTTGAAAATACACGATTTAATCCAATCTCTGGTGGTACATCTATAAAAATCGTTAAATCTGGCAAGCATGTATCAATTGCAAACAAGTTTAAGTTAAATATCTCATCCAATCCTAAATCTCTACCAAATCCTTGATAAGCTAAACTCGAATCAACGAAACGATCACAAATAACATGTTTGTTCGCAGTTAGAGCTGGCAGAACTACTTCAACGATATGCTGTCTTCTTGAAGCAGCGTAAAGGAGGGCTTCGGTACGGGCGTCCATCTCTTTATTGTCTACATCGAGGATGATTTCACGAATCGATTCACTGATTCTTACGCCACCTGGTTCTCTTGAGACAATCGTATCTATATTATTTTGTTTTAAGACTTCTAAAACAGCTTTTATCACTGAAGTTTTCCCGGATCCTTCAGGACCTTCAAATGTTATAAATTTACCTTTCATGCAGTTTCACTCCTTTACTCTTTCATATATTATCGCACATTTATCAGCTTTTTTAAATATCAATTTCAGAATGATTTTGTTATCAGGATAGAATATGAATCTATCCATAAAGGTACCGATGTTTATGTCAATAAGCGCTAATATGCTATCGTATAGATATGTCCTACATACTCTCTAAAAAACGATAAACTGATGTCGCGAAGATACTTAGTTGTCGCTTTAACGAGATTGTATATACGTTGCTATGGTTGATTCATTCAGGATATCAGTCTCTGTGATAGGAATTTCCTGAGAAGATGTTTACGAAAGGATTTATTAAGACAACGCACCTGAAGTACCTATATAAAATGCCAACACATAGGTTGACATTTTTTAATAGTCTATTTTTGCAAGATATAATCCTTCTGCAGGGGCAAGATATTTAGGTATTTGTTGATGGGGATTTTTGAGCGCGCTTGGTATGGTATCGATGTTTGACTTTAAACTATTTAAAACATGACCAACAATCATCCTTACCATATGTCTTAAGAAGCCATTTCCTCGCAATTCGATAATCGTTGTTTTCTCGTCAGAAACGCCAACAGCGTTATATATCGTGCGAGTCGTATTTTTGTTTTCTGATTTTGCGAAGTTCGCAAAGTCATGGTTTCCTATAAAATGGGTTAATCTCATGTTTAATGCGACCAAATCAAACGATTCATGATAGACACTATATTGACTTTTAAAAGGATCCTTATAGTGATGGAACTTATATTGATATGTTTTCGATAATGTGTCATACCGCGAATGGAAAACACATGGAACTTCTTTGACAGCAAACACGTGGATACTCTCTGGTAACATTTTATTAAGCAGAGATTTGATTTTGAGCGGTACAAGTGTTTTCGGACAATCAAAATGAAACACTTGATGCTTTGCATGAACGCCCGCGTCAGTTCTTGATGCAGGGTGGATGGTTATAGCTGATTTATATATGTGTTTTAAGACGCTTTCAACTTCATTTTGGATAGTCTTTTTATGCGGTTGTCTTTGAAATCCAAGGTAGTTTGAACCGTCGTAACTAATATCACACCGAACACGCATCATATGGTCTTGCACGGATGCAATATAAATATTTTGGATTTTTAAGGCGTTGTGTTTAACTTTCATTAAAACTTTTTCTGATGCAAAAGATGCTTCTATGATGATATAGCTGAGATACGTATAGGCTTTAATCAAATCAAACGTTTCTTTTTCAAATAAACGTTTGCCAGTGTTATAATCCAATAAGTTCTCTTTATGGGGATGCTTTATCAAGATATTTTGAGAGAAGTATTCACTTAATTTTGTGGCGTCTTGTGAATCAATAATAGCTTGAATGGTTTCTAACATTATACCACCACGCGTACGGTGATACTTCCGATGAGGATGATGAGACTGACGACTAGTGCTACCGTATCTAATCGATTCCAAAAAAGCTGATGCAAACGGGTTCTTGTTGCTCCAGGAATAAAGCATCTCGCTTCCATAGCATTGGCGAGTTCATCACTTCTTTTGAAGGAAATAATAAACATTGGCACTAGCAGAGATATAATTTGCATAACTTTGTCTTTAAGCTTCCCTTCAGCAAAATCGACACCTCGACTTGCTTGTGCGAGCATAATTTTATTCGCCTCATCTAGAAGGGTTGGAATATATCTCAGACTGATTGAAATAATCATTGCAATTTCTTCGGTGTTAATCCTTAAAAATTTTAACGGTTTCATCACCGCTTCCAATCCTAAGTTAAGATCCGTCGGTTTGGTTGATAGTGTTAAAACTGTAGATAATGTAACGATAATAATTAAACGCATCATAATAAAGAATCCAATCAATAAGGCTTCTTCGTGTATGACGAGTTGTCCTGTTGAGAATACGTTTCCTAGTGAGAGTTGATTGAGTATAATAATAACACCGACTAACATGAACGCAAAATAAAGAATTTTTGTGCGGACGTACTTTTTCGTAAAAATCCAAAATAAAACCAATACTGCGGCAGCAATAATATTTAAAAACGAATAGTTTAAATCCCAAGATTGTAGTTCCGGACCTTGTCGATTAAAAAGAATTTGGAAAACAAAAGTAAAAATGAGTAAAAACATGAGGGGTCTTAACCCTAAATAAACACGTTTAATACTTATTTTTCCAATCAGTAGTAATAAAACTATTAAACCAATGCCGATAAACATCATTTCAAAAGCATCTCTAGGAATCATAAATACTGCAACCATTAAAACAAATAAACTAATGATTTTTGTTCGAGGATCCATTTTATACAGGAAGCTATTACCTGGTATGTATCTACCGATGACGATATTTTTCATGACAACACCACCTTCAGCTGCTCGAATAATTCTTGCTCATTGCGCGGTTGTGTCGGTAGTTGTATGCCCAAATCCTCTTCAAGTTTGTGAATAAGGTTTAATAAGTCTGGGACATCTAAATTCCAATTATCGATATTTTTGTTCGTGAATAGATGAATCGGATCACCATCATATACCAAATAGCTATCACGCATCACTAAAACACGTTTGGCATACTCGTAAACAGTATTCATATCATGGGTAATAATGATAATTGTTTTATTAAGTTTTTTATGAATGTCGTAAAAAACATCGAGCAGTGCATTTCTTCCAAGTGGATCGAGTCCACTTGTTGGTTCGTCAAGTATTAAAATGTCTGGTTCCATCGCAAGAATACCTGCGATGCTTACCCGTTTCTTTTCACCGCCTGATAAGTTAAAAGGACTGCGCTGCAAGTAACTTTCATCGAGTCCTACAACTTTAATAACTTCTTTCGCTCTTTCGATTGCAGTAGCTTCATCGACACCAAAGTTTTTCGGACCAAAAATAATATCTTTTTGTACGGTTTCTTCGAAAAGTTGATATTCAGGAAACTGAAACACTAATCCGACTTGTTGTCGAATAGGATTTAATTTGACTTTTTTCTTTTTTACATTTTCTCGGTTAATCTTTACACCAAATATGTCTACAGAACCACTCAAAGGTGTTAAAAGCGCGTTCATGTGTTGAACAAGCGTAGTTTTCCCACTCCCTGTCTCGCCGATTAAGGTAATAAACTCTCCTGTATCTTTAATATTCAATGTAATGTTAGAAAGCGCCAAATAAGCTTTATTATCATTCCCTTGGTACTTGAAGTCTACCTTGTTAAACTTAATTCCCATAGGTAAGACCTCACTTTCTCGTTATCGATGTTTTCTTTTTCAAGATAGTTTAATACTTTTAGCGGTAAGAGTAGTTCAAGGTTTGATTTTTCTAATGTCTCTTGATCTTTAAGAACACTTTTAGCTTTATCAACTTTTATAATTTTACCTTTTTTTAGTACCACAATTCGATCGCTTAATACGGCTTCTTTCATATCGTGGGTGATGGTGATGATAGTGACACCTTCCTTGTTTAATTGGCTCATATAATCAAGAATCATGCGTCGCCCTTTTGGGTCGAGCATCGAGGTCGCTTCATCAAAAATAATGATATCTGTTTGCATTGCTAAAATTCCAGCAATGGCAACACGTTGCTTTTGACCTCCCGATAAGTTATGTGGCTCTTTGTTTAAATATTCTGCCATATGAACTTTGTGGGCATATTTGTCTATACGTTCGACCATTTCGTTACGGGGAACTTGAAGATTTTCTAAGCCAAAAGCGATGTCATCCCTAACGGTGACACCGACAAACTGGTTATCTGGATTTTGAAACACAATTCCGATGTGCTTTCTTGCTTCATGGACGGTTTCTCTACTCAATGTGATGTTATCGATGATGATTTCACCTTGACTCGGCTTTAATAATCCAATTAGCAGTTTAGATAAGGTGGATTTTCCACTACCGTTATGACCAAGAATGGTTACCCACTCACCTTTTTTGATGTTTAGGTTGATGCCATCTAATACTGGCTGGTCTTGCTGGTAGGAAAAAGAAACGTTTTTCATTTGGATGATGTCCATCATTGTCACCTCTTTTTGAACCCTTTTCATTATATCAAAATGTGCTATAAATTGCGATAGTTATAATATATATAAAAAATGCGAGCCGCATGTGGCTCGCATAATTTTTATTCTACAAATTCAATGATAGCCATTTCTGTCGCATCTCCACGACGTGGCCCAATTTTCATGATGCGTGTATATCCACCTTGACGTTCTTTAAAACGCGGTGCAATGTCATCGAATAATTTTTGAAGCGCGTTTTGGTTCTCTTCTGTTTCTAAAAAGCGAACGGTTTGAGCAGCTTGACGGCGTGATGCTAAGGTATTTTTCTTACCTAAAGTAACCATTTTGTCAATGATACGGCTCAACTCTTTGGCTTTGGTTTCTGTTGTTTGAATGCGTTCGTGAATAATTAGTTGTGTAACTAAATCACGTAGCATTGCTTTTCTTTGATCGCTTCTGCGATTCAATTTTCTATATCCAGCCATAAAAACCTCCTCTTAGTGTCTCGCAAGTGAAAGATTTAGTTCTTCGAGCTTTTGTTTAACTTCCTTAAGTGATTTTTTACCTAAGTTGCGGACTTTCATCATGTCTTCTTCAGTTTTTTGCGTGAGTTCATCGACAGTGTGAATGCCTGCGCGTTTTAAACAGTTATAGCTACGAACAGATAAGTCTAAATCTTCAATTTGCATTTCTAAAATTTGAGAGTTTTGTTCGGACTCTCTTTCAACCATGTATTCTTCTTCTTGTGCTTTTTCTGATAGTTCAACAACTATTTCGAGGTGATTAATAAGCATTTTTGAAGCAATGCCCATCGCTTCTTTAGGGGTCAAGCTACCATTTGTTTCTAACTCAATGGTTAACTTATCTAAATCAGCAACTTCGTCATCTCGTGTTTTATCTACGGTATACTGTACTCTTTGGACCGGGGTATAAATGCTATCGATTGGAATCGCTCCAACTTCTTTGTTGAAGGTCTTGTTTCTCTCTGCACTTACGTACCCAATACCACGACGAGCGGTCATTTCCATACGGAATGCACCTTTGTTTACTGTGGCGATGTGTAGGTCTTCATTGATAATGGTTACATCGTTATCGTGGATAATGTCCTTAGCGGTAATTGTGTAAGGACCTTCTACATTGATTTCTAGTTTTTTCTCTACATTTGGATCATCACTATCAATAGAGAGCACCACATCTTTTAAGTTAAGTACGATGGTTGTAACATCTTCTACAACACCATCGATTGCTGAAAATTCATGTTGTACGCCATCGATTTTACAATTAACAATGGCTGCGCCTGGCATGCTTGAAAGCAAGATTCTGCGCAACGAATTTCCAATAGTAATTCCATAGCCACGCTCTAGTGGACTGATTTCGAATATACCATGGAAGTCATCGGTTTCAACTATTTTTGTATTCGGCTTTTCGAATTTTAAATCTTTCAATTGAACAACCTCCCTTGTTTATA
>SKGE01000019.1 GCA_007117625.1 Candidatus Izemoplasma sp.
CGATCGTGAAGTGTCTTTTATTGAAAAGCCTGATGGGTATAACATGAAGAAGTTAAAATACAGTTCTGTAGAACTAGAACCTGGCATCATTGAAAATGGTGTTATTTATCGTGAAGAACGGTTGTTAAAAATCTTAAAAGAAACCTTTAAGATGTTTAAGATTCGTTCGAGTCGTGTCAATTTAGTCGTTCATGAAGAATTGTTTACATTTCGTAAAATAGAAGTGCCAATTATCTATAAGCCAAATGAAATTGGCGATTATATTAGCCAACAGATGGAAAAAATGATTATGGTACCGTTTAAAGATATGAAAATGGATTATGTGATTCATAGTAAAGATGAAGACCATTATGAAGTTATTATGTTTTATGCACCATCTAACGAGTTGAAAACGTATATATCACTCTTTTATAAAATGAATATGCAAGTGATCCGTACTGATATTCCGCCACTTAGTTTACATCGCTTGTTTTACTACCGTAAACATGAAGATAGCGACTTAGAGTTTGAGCGCGATATTATGTTCGTGGCAGTGTTTGATACGACGTATTCGATGTATATTTTTGATGAAGAAATACCGATATTTTCACTTGTGCAAAATGTCAATCAAAAGTCTTTGGATGATGATAAATATTTAGAGTTATTAGATAGTGAGATTGCAAAAATTAGCAATTACTATAAATACAATTTAAATTCGGGTGAACGTGAAATTAAAAAAGTCGTCCTATTCAATATGACAAGTCGTTATAGCAACGAGTTGTTAGAAGAATATTTTGGAGATTCTGATACCAACGAACAAACAATTATTTTTACGATGAAAAAAGCAAGTAAGATTGTAGATACATTGATTGATCGCGAGTGCTATATACCACTTGCGGCTTCCCTTGTACAGAATAGGGGGTTGTTTTAATGGCACGTAAATTTCAAAAAAAGTCAGTGCGTACCTCAAACGATTTTATTCAGATTGATTTGCTTCCTGAAGTAAAAAGACCGAGGAACTTTAATGTTAATATTTTACTTCTAGTGTTAATTGCGGTTGTGGCATCGTGGTTAGTTATTTATTTGCCGCTAACCGAACGACAAGAAACGCTTGATCGCACCTTAGAAACACGTAGTGATTTAAGATTTGAAAGAGATTTATTACGAGAAGAGATCGTTGGCTTTAATATCGAGCAAAACCGCTTGGACTTACAAGAAAAAGTATTGCGAGCCGAAGCGCTTGGCGTGGATTTCTTTTACTATTATGATTGGTTTGAAGATATCATTGTGACACGGGATACCATTGAGATTGATTTGGTTGATTTCGATGCGGTTAGCGGAGTTTTTTATATTGATGTTTTGGCACCGAGTTCATCGAGTTTTCGTAATATCGAGTTTTTGTTAGTTGAAGAACTCGGAGATGTCTTAATTTCGATTCAGTATGATGTTGCTACACTTCCGGTAGGTAACCGTAGTTTCGCTACATTCATCTTGGAGGTGGATTTCGATGCTGAGTAAAAAGTTTAGTGACATGATTTTTATTGGGGTTATTATACTCATTATTGTTGGTGTGTTTGTGATGCGCATCGTCATCTTAAATGTTTATGATAGTGATATCGAGCGTTTTGAAAATGAGATTTTAGACTTAGAAGCGGAAATAGCCCGCGATGCTAGATTAATCGTTGATAATCGCCATGATCAACTTCCGAGTATGGAAGAAATGGCGGAACGTGTTCCAACCACATTTAACTTTGAGCGTTTAGAAGATTTGGTGTACGGGATGGTATCTTTTTCTGGTATACATTTACACGATAGTGAAACAGACTTGTTTATTGGTATTGGGAATGCCCCTGCAGCTTTTACAACACCGTCTGGGAATGCCTTTAACCGCGTTGCTCAAGACTTCGATATTTATCGCATTACTATTTCTTTTAATACCAATGATTTAGACGATGCACGCGCTTTAATTGAGAATTTTGATAGCGTCCCGCAGTTGTTTGCGGTTCAGTCGGTTGAGTTTTATCAAGACAATTCCTCGAGTTTAGAGTACTATGTAGAAATCGTTTTTGTAACCTTTTATCAAAAATAACGCCGATTTGGCGTTATTTTTTTAGTTTATTTATTTCTTCAATAAAGACATCGTATAAATCCTCTTGAGGAACTTTACGTTTGATTTCACCTTTGATGAAAATTAAGCCTTCTTTCTTACCACCTGCGATACCGATATCGGCATCTCGAGCTTCACCTGGACCGTTGACGGCACATCCCATGACGGCTACGGTAAGGTTGATATTATTTTTTTCGATGTAGTGCTCAACTTTTTTTACGAGTGGCATCATATCATAGCTTAAACGTCCACAGGTTGGGCAACTAATTAGTTTAGGCATTTCGTATAGGTCGAATGATGAAAGTAATGTTTTTGCGACTTTTAACTCATGGACCGGTGAGTCTGAAAGACTTATCCTAATTGTGTCACCGATGCCTTGTTCGATTAGTGGCGCAAGCCCAGCAACACTTTTAATCGTGCCTTGTCTGAGAGGTCCGGCTTCGGTGATACCGATGTGTAATGGGTAATCAAAGGTTTCTGAAGCGAGACGGTAAGCATCGATGGCGAGTTGTACTTCACTCGCTTTTAAACTGATCACGATATCATAAAAGTCAAGCTCTTCTAAAATCTCTACATGGCGTTTGGCGCTTAAGACCATTGCCTCTGCAGTTTTACCGTGTAATGCAAGTAAGTCTTTATCTAAACTACCAGCATTGACACCAATCCTGATGGGAATGTTTTTTTGTTTACAGGCATCAACGACAAGTTTTACATAGGCTTTTTTACCGATGTTTCCTGGGTTAATCCTTATTTTATCGATGCCGTTTTCAATCGCTTTTAAGGCGAGACGGTAATCGAAGTGGATGTCTGCGACGAGCAAGACGCTTGTGCGTTCTTTAAGTATTTTAATTGCTTCTGCATCTTTTTCATCTAAAATA
>SKGE01000017.1 GCA_007117625.1 Candidatus Izemoplasma sp.
GGATTTTTCAAACATTCGCAAAGCCCCTGCTTTGTTTTTGATGTGTGGTGGTAGTTTAGCAGTGATAAAGATTTCTTCCCTAGGTATCTTTGAATCTAAAATAGCTTCTTTGATACTTGTTTCATTTTGATAGATAATCGCGGTGTCAAAATGACGGATACCATTGTTGAGAGCTTCTAATATGGCTCTATAGGCTTCATCACCTTTTGTAAGTTTATAGGTGCCAAAACCTAGTTTTGGCATCTTTACACCATTCGATAGTTCGAAATACTCATGTGTTATTGACATCGTTATTCCTCCCTTTTCACGGTTTTTTGATAAATAACAGTTTGTAATTGTTCATAGTGTTTCAGTGTTTCAGCATCTTTGTTATCTAAGTGTCTCAGTAGCACACGTAATCGTGGATTATTTTCTATAATGGTACGGTGACGTTTTAGAAATAAGTAAAACAACGCATTCCATGTTTCTTCCCAGTCCCCAGCACCGACACCCATCTTAAGCAAATAGTTCGCACCACTAAAATAAGGTTTTGTTGTCATCAAGGGACCGCTAGCAAACTGACTCATTCCATAAATATTTGGAACCATGACCCAATCATAGGCATCAATATGCATCGTCATAAAGAAATCATATACATCGTCTGGATGGATGTTGAGTAAAAGCATTAAGTTGCCTAAAACCATAAGTCTCTCGATATGATGCGTATAAGCATAATCTTGAAGCTTTGTTAATGTTTGATCTACAATAGGGATTCCGATTGAACCGCTATACCACTCATCAGATAGTTTGGATTGATGGTTCAAGTAATTTTGACTGCGCATATTAGAACCTTCTAGTACATATAGAGCTCGAATAAACTCTCTCCATCCTATAATTTGACGAATAAATCCCTCTTTCGATGCAAGTGAAACATCTGCTTTTAATGCCTCTTCTAGAATTTCTTTGGGTGAGAGCAATCCGATGTTTAAGGAAGATGAAAGATTTGAATGGAATAAGTAAGGATCTTTTGAACTCAAGGCATCTTGGTAAGCTCCAAAGTTGTGAAACTTATACTTTAGAAAAAACTGAAGTTGCTGTTGAGCTTCTTCTTGAGTTGTTGGGTAATGAAAGGTTTTGGTTTGACCTGGGTTATTAGGAAAGGTATTATCAACGAATTTTTTAGCATCATCAAGATAAGGATTTGATTCGAAAGTTAAAGAAGATGGAATATGAATGTTTTTAGGCAGCGCTTTTCGGTTCTCTTGGTCAAAGCTCCATTTTCCGCCAATCGGACCTTTGCCTTCCATTAAAACGTTTAATCTCTTTCTTTGAAACTGATAAAAGTCATGCATGTAGTAAGCTTTTTTATTTTTGAAGTAAGATGATAGCGTTGATTCATCAGTTAAAAAATTTGGCGTGTCTAGCCATTTTATATCATAATTTTCGTACGATTTTTTAACAGCATGATCGACAGGGTCGTAGGCATATATCTCTTCAGCGTTTTCTAATTCTTTGTGAAGAGCATTTTTATCAACAGGATAACTAAAGTAAACTTTCTCTGCTTCAATACTTTCGTATTTCATTTTCATAGATGCTCTATGTAAAACGAGTTTATGCTTGTGAAAATTCATTCCGCGATCAAAAAAGTGGCTATCTTCAATAAATAGATAACGCCTATTTTTAAGAGGTTTTATAAAAAGTTGGTGTGGAAAAACGAGTACTATATTCATACGATCACCTAACTTCATCATAGCATTAAAGCTTTGATTTTTATATAGTGATGCAATGCATACTATTAATGTTTTCGCTTCAGAAACTTTAATAGGCTAAGTATCTAATCTAAAGTCATGTAATGGTATAATACTTATTAGAACTATATGTAATAATTTAGGAGATGTGTATTATGGAAGCGTATGTAACAGACTTGTCAACAATCAAAGCAAAAAGAGTAATGTCAGTTGAAGTTATGTACCGCAAGATTTTATTGGTTTATGTCGATGGAGAAGTCTATGCGATTGAGGATCGGTGTCCACATTTAGGCGTATCTTTAGAAAATGGATACCTCGATAATAAAGTGATTAAGTGTAAGGACCATGGTTTGGCGATTTCTTTAGAAACAGGCAAGGTGATTCGTGAACAACAAGCTGATTATTTTAGACTTTCTAAAAACGATCGAACCATTCAAACCTACCAAGTACTTATAAAATCCGGAAAAGTTCACATCCTAATGGAGTAAAAGAAGTATGAAATAACTATTGGTTATATTTTAATCCTAAGATGGATGCTAAAATAGAATCTAAAGATCCCTTAATTGTTATTGGAGAATACGATCAAATCCAACAATTAAAAGAGCTAGTAAAAGATTCTATATAGATTTGAATAAGTAAAAAAACTGCACGCTTGTATTGGATTGCTTTACCAATATTTTGAGTGCAGTTTTATGTAAATGAAGCCATGATTAACAGGGTTTTATTAAATTGAGCTATTTTAATTAAACTGCTAATCTAAACGTGTTTTTTTACTACCGACTCTAATGCGAGGATCGACAAAAGGATAACTTATATCAACAATGAGTGCGAATGCAAGACCGAATGTTGTGTAGAACATTGTGATTGCCATAGCCATCGGAATATCAATTTGAGGTACATACCCAGCAGGACCCATAGTTAGTACGCTATTGAATAATAATCTCGCTGCACCATCGATTCCATAAATCATTTCAACAAAAAATGATCCTCCTAAAACTGTTAAAAAGGTTGGCGTTAACTCTGGCATTACGGTAACGGCAGAGTTTCTAACTACATGACGTCGAATGGCTTGATTTCTGGATAATCCTTTGGTTTTGCAAAGTAAAAAATAAGATTCTTGTTGTGCATCGATACATTCTGCTCTTACAAGGCGCATTAAACGAAAGATTGCTGGCATACATAAAGCGATCATCGGAATTACAAAACCAAGAATAATCGTCGTAATATCATGTGTAGGTGACGGTCTAAAACCAGGGAACTGAAAAGGTAGCCAGTTGTTACGAATCCCTAAAAATATAACAAGAAGATACATCAAAATAAAATGCGGAACTGAACCAAAAACCATGGTGACTGCACCAACGGTTTTATCGAATAGTGACTTTGGTTTTATCGCGGTTAAAATCCCAAGAATAATACTTGCAGGCAAGTAAATTGCTAATGCAATCAAGTTTATTCTTGTAGTGACCCACATGCGGCGCCATGAATAATTCCATACATTTTCATAATAAGAGCCAGTTTCTCCCCAGTTCCATTCAGTCAAAATACCTTCTGTATAAAGAAGAAACCGAGTTCGTGTGATCTCAAACTCAACCCAAACATCATACGGCGGTCTTCCCCAGTAGCGCAACATAGTCATACTTGAAGCAAAGTAAATAATCACAAAAACAAAAACGAGTACGAAGAGTGCCATAAGAATTCTTGTAAGCATATATTTAACCATAATGTCCCTCCCACGATGTATTTTAAAAGATATAATACAACTTTATTTATTGTGTTTAACACAATTATATCAAAATAAACTTTATAATCAAATTTGTAAGCAGAAAACCCCTAAGTTACAATAAAATAAGCTTTTTATACAAGATTACAAACTAGATTTTTCATAAAATCACCGAAAATTATTTTTAGAGTTTTCATTTAGCTATATTTAATAACTATCGATAGACAAAGAAATGATAAAAAGGTAATATGAATATATAAATTTAAAGATGTTTGTATATGTTTTTGGAGGGTATGATGTATAAAAGAGAAGATGTTGTTAGATTGTTAAAGCCTTTTTTGATACAAAATCAAAATATTTATGCCATTTGGGAGGGCGGTTCAGCCGCTACGAATCACTTGGATACCTACAGTGATTTGGATATAATGATGGCGACAGATGAAGCGTACATTGAAACTTTATTTAAAGAAATTGATTGTTTTTTCGATGAGAAATTTGGTATTTTAGAGTCCTTGCGTATGCCGGAACCGTCATGGCACGGCTTTTCTCAAAAATTTTATAAACTTGATAAAACTGAGTCGTGGTTTTATATCGATTTATGTATTTTACCCAATACCATTCAGGATTCATTTACGGCTCAAGATCGTCATGGTATGAGTGTGGTTTGGAAAGATGAAAGAGACTTCATCAACAATGAACCAACATCTGTTCAAGATATTAATGTCCTTGCTAAAGAAGCATACGAACGTGCGGTACAATTTAACTTTGTAAGCAGGTTAGAAATTGAAAAAGCATTGTACCGAAACCATTTTATCGATGCATATCAATCGATGTTAGTATTTGTGATGCGGCATTTAGCACCTCTTTTAAATATTGAACACCGTAAAGCTAAAGCTGATTTTGGTTTACGTTATGCAGATCGCGATTATTCCGAATCAGATTATGCGTTAATCTTAAGATTTTTTAGTTGTTCAAAGATTGAGGAGCTTAAACCTTTATTTGGAGAACTTTTTGCACGCTATGAGACATTAAAAGAGAAGTATAGTCTATCCTTTAAACGATAATATTATAAAAAGCTCTTACACTATGAATGAACCCCAAAGTTGGAGATGAATACTTCCAATAAAAAGGGTGCAGTTCATAATCTAAGAGCTTTTACTTTTTTATGACTTTTTACGCTTGTTTTAACAAAACATCGATTTTTGATCCGTTGACTTTTTTATTGAGTTTAATTCCATGCGTAGTGCGTTCAAAGGCTTCTTGCTGTCCATCAACCAGTACGGAATCAATTATATAGTCTCCAAACTCTAACTGTGCTGGATTGTGATAAGTTACCATAACTTTTTTGTTGCCAATAATGGTTTCTAACTTGATGCATTCGGAACCTTCAAATTGTTCTAACAGAAGTTTTGGCTCTAAAATGGTATATCCTAAATCACCTTTCACACCAAACACTTCAGTGACCATTGTTAAGATCATCCAACTCGCTGAACCTGTTAAGTATGAGTACATTCCGCGGCCGTTTTGATCGAAGTATTCTGGGATACCGGGATACATTTTTGAAGCTTTGGTATTTATACTATGTTTGTAAATACTGTTAATGACTTTATGACCAGCTTTTACAAAACCACGTTTGTATAAAGCATTGGCATACATCATTGCCATATGGCTAAACATTGCTCCGTTTTCTTTGTGTCCGTAGGCAAATCCGAAGAGCCTTCCCATATTGGTTTTTACTTCTTTAAAGTCGGTGTTTAATCGGTATCCACCAACCTCTGCTTTGTACAAGTATTTATCAGCACTTGCGATGGTCTTTTTCGTTTGTGCTTCTGTTGCGGCATGTGACATAATCGCAAAGACTTGGCCTGTTAATGTCATGTCTTTCTTTTTTATGTTATCTAATCGATTTGAGTCGTTGTCGTAGTAGCCATTAAACCATCCGTCGCTACCATCTTCTAACCACTCGTTTTCTCGGACTTGCTCTAATAAAACATTTCCTTTATAGCGAAGTGTGTTCGCTAAATCATTCGTGTTATAACTTTTTTGGATACCAGAAACACCATTTTTAACGGTGTCGAAGTACCTTTTCAACAAAGTTGTCTTGTCAGTGCTTGTTGCACTGAGTAAGATATCGATTTCCTCGAACAACGTTACTTCTTGAGTTCCTTGCTCAAATAATTTGCTTAAGAGATCTGCGATTGTGATAAGGTTTTGACCATAAAACGCAGTAAAAGCAACCGATTCTCCGGCTTTGTTCGCCATATCGAGTCCATCGTTCCAATCGGCATCTTCTAAGCGAATGTTATTGTGTTTTCCAATGTTGTAAAAAGGTACGATATTTTGGACTAATATATGCTCTAAAACGGTACCGTAGTAAGTTTTGCTTTCTCGTGTTTTAAGGGTTGGGTCATTTAAAGAAAAGGTTGCATTCGCTTGTTTTGTATAATGGGTAAATTGGTCTTGAAAGTAAGAGACGTTTTCAAACAATAATGATGAATCACCACTTTGGTCTAAGTAGAGTTTTGTAGTGAGTAGTGGCCAACTGCCATGATCCATCCAAATTCTTGGAATATTATTTCGATCTGCTAAAAAGACACCAGGTTTATCACCGATAATTGTTGCATTGCTTCCGTCAATCCGAACCCCTTTGAAGTTGTTTAAAATCATTTCTTTAACAGGGGATGGATTCATTAAGATTAGCGCGAGTAAGTCTTGCCATAAATCACGCCATCCTTTGCCACCACGACCATAGTCATGATGTGGCATGAAAGAATTACCGTATATTCTTCTCAAAATCGGCTGCAAAGTAACCCACTTTAGCCAACCGTTGAACGTATCATCGGTAAAATGAAAGTTTAGCGATGAGAGCTCTTTTTTCCAATAGCGTTTCGTTTCATTTTGAAGTGTGTCAAACGTATCAACATCAATCGTTGCAGCATGGTTGATTAGTTCTTGTTCATCGTCCGATATCGCCAAAGAAACAACAAAAGAAATCGATTCGTTTGTATTCAAAACGACCGGTTCATAGACCATACCACCGATTGCTTCATAGCCAGAGACAATATCACCTGGCTTATGAGATGATGGTACATCTTCTTTGACAACAAGTGGATCTAACAAGTTATAGCCTTCTCCTTGAAATGATTCTAACGTGGGATAGAAGTAGTTAATTTTCAGGTTTTTTGAGCTGTTTGTAAAAACACCATAGTATCGTTTGTTGAGGATATGGCCGCGTTCATCAAACGAAAATGTTGGATGATTGATAAGTCCGTTTTCAGTGATTTTCACACGGTTTAGCAAGGCCGTAACGTGGCGATGATCGCGAATATTATCGGCACTTCTTCCGTAGATCGGAACACCGATGACGGGTTTTAGTTTCAATGGGTTTGAATTTGTGTTTGTAATTGTTACTTTGTGGAGTTCTTGATCGTGATTATAACTTGGCACAAAACTTTCTATGGTGCACTTAAACAATGTGTTCTCACGGATGATGGTGTGGGTTAAAAAGTCTCCGTATAAATCCACTTTATCGGGTGTGAGTATCTGCTTTGGTGTTTGTCCGCTGATGCTCCAAGTGAAATCGTCATTGATACGGAAAAACACGTTGCGTCTAAGCAGAGAGTTTTCCAAATCCTCAATCGTAATAGGCGGCAAGATAAAGCTATTTTGATCAAGTTTTGCATCGCCGCTTAAGGTTGGTGTGATTGAACTTTTCATAGCGTGAGTATTGCACATAGGAAAGTAAGTATAACTTAGATTCGTGGGGGCGGTTAAATGGAAAGTTCCATCTTTATTTATTTTTAGTTTTGAGGTCATTATAAAACTCCAATCTTTTAGTTCTCAATTGTTTTTTTGATTTTATCCAATAAGTTATTAATGGTTGTTTCATCAATGTTTTTATGGCGCTTATAGCGATCGATGATACGCCATATTGGTTCTTCACTTTCATGCCACCACAATTTTCTAAAGTTGTCTTCGATGTAACGGTACCAATCTGGATAGAATAGTTTTAAAAACTTAACTGGATATTCGAGTGTCATCTTTGGTGCGAATGGCTTTTGTTCTGTGATTTGAATTCTATTGATGTTTTCTATGTCACGACTGTTTTTACCGATATAGATATCGTATGCTCCGTTGTATACAACGAACTGCGCTTCCGTTTCACTATAGGTTTCAAAAGCATCTAAAGGAATGTTGATTTCAACTGGTGTCGTTTGATTTGCTTCACACCATATTTTTTTAAATGATTTGAGTTCTTTTTTCGGTTTAATGAGATGTTTAATATTTGAACCGATGTATACTTGTACGGTTTCAAAAGAACTGATGTTGCTTTTGTTCTCTAAACTCAGTGTTACGGTCACAAAGCTTTCAGGGGTTGATGCATTAATCTTAAACGAAAAATCTTTATAGACAATATCACTATAGCTTAACCCGTAACCAAAGGGATACAGTACTGGATAATCTTTGGTGTCGTAATAGCGGTATCCATTTAAAATCAAGTCTTGATTGTAATCAACTTCTACAAGCTGTGGGAAGGTTCCAAAGTGCGGGGTATGTTCTAGTTTTAAAGGGAAAGTCTCTTGTAGCCTTCCACTTGGACTAATGCGACCTAAAATGATATCGATGATTGCTTCTCCAGCGGCCCCACCTAAAAACCATGTTTCTAAGATGGCACGACTGTGTTGTTTGATGTCTCGTAAATCTAAGGCGCTTCCGTTGCTTAGGATGACAATGATGTTTTTGTTAGCGTTACGGATTGCTTCAAACAGTGTTTGGTGCCCTTCAGGTAACGTGATATGCTCGCGATCTTTCCCTTCGGTTTCAATCGCTTCTGTGGTACCTGTGAAATAGAAGACAATATCGCTTTGTTTAGCAACGTTCACAGCTTCATTTAGAAGGGTTTCATTGGTAACGTTTTCTTCATACCCATCAGCATAGATTAGATGTTCTAAGGCATTCGAAAAAGCTTCGAATGGCGTTTCTTGATGGTATGGTTTTACCGTTGCGCTTCCGCCTCCATTAATACGTGGCTTTTTCGCGAACTGACCAATCATTCCATAGGTTTTGGTGGTGTCTTTTATTGGTAAAACACCGTCGTTTTCTAATAGAACAATCGCTTCTTGCGCTACTTTTTTAGCGATTTTATGGTGTGCGTCCAAATCAATGTTTTGAAGTTGCTTTATTGCTTTTACTTTTTCGTGTAAATCAAAAAGTGGCTCTAAACTTGCATCGAGTTCTGTCTCTGTTAATGATTGATTTTCTAAAGCTTTTATAGTTTCCTCCTCGAAGCTTGAAGGACCTGGCATTTCAATATTCATGCCGTTTTTAAGTGACTTAACCTTATCTTGAACGGCACCCCAGTCAGAAACAACCACACCATCATATCCCCAATCTTTTCGCAACACATCTTGGAGTAAGTACGACGACTCAGATGCATAGTCGCCATTGATTTTGTTGTAGCTACTCATCACCATCCAAGGATTAGCGGTTTTGATGATTTTATAAAAGGGATATAAGTACATCTCATGCAAGGTACGTTGATTAATTTTCACATCGACGAAACGTCGCATTGTCTCTTGTTCGTTTAAAGCGAAATGCTTAATACAAGCTCCGACATCTTGGCTTTGAACACCTTTTACAAAGTGTTCCCCGATTTTGCTTGTTAGGTATGGGTCTTCACTGTAGTATTCAAAATTACGTCCACCTAAAGGGCTCCGTTTCAAGTTGATTCCAGGCCCTAACAACACATCGACTTGGTGGTGTTTACACTCGCGGCCGATCGTGCTACCAGCTTCTTCAATTAAGGCTGGGTTCCACGTTGATGCCATTGCTGAAGCACTTGGAAAAAGCGTCGCTGGCTTAAGGTAGCGTTTGCTTAAAAAGTCACCATCTTGAACGGTTTCTCCATAAACTCTAACACCGTGTGGACCGTCAGCAACGTTAATTTGTCTGCCTTCGACGAACTCACTCTCAAAAAAATGCCAATTTCCTTGACCACTCGTTAATTTCACTTTAGCTTTTAATGGTATGTTTTTCATGATGGACCTCCCAAATTTACTATAACGTTTTCGCGGTAATTATAGCACACTTTTTAAGATTAGATAATACCTATCGTGTAAAGAAATAAAAAGGTATATATTCATCTCACCGTATCGACTACGATTGAAAATAAAAAAAGGAAACAAACATAGTCTGTTTCCTTCAAGGAAGCTAATAATTATTTAATGAGTTTATCAATAATTGCTTCTGTTTCTTCTGAGGCTTGCTCCATGACATCATAGATGACACCACCAAATAGTCTAGCCATTAAAGTGTTATTCATCCGCGCAATATATGTGTTTCCATCACTTTTTTCATAAATGGCAATCCGACATGGCATAAGTGGTGACACGATACGTTCATCATCAAGCTCTAATATTTCAGCCGAATAACGTGAAGAGCACAGTTCGAAAATTTCCACGCGAAGCACATCATGACCATGGCTTTCTAAAATGGCTTGCATGTCGTGATGACCTGGAATACTCCACCCTGCATCAAGAACCTCCGCTTCGAAGCGCTCAACGGTTTCTTCAAAATCATACTTTGATTGATCCTCAACCATCATTAATCGTGGTGCACTTATAAATAATACAACAAACGATATGATTAATCCAAGAACTAATCCTATGCCTCCAAATAAAAGATACTTTTTAGTAACTGCATTCATTTTTATCATCCTTTCTTCAATTTACATAACAATTATTCCATAAATAAAAAGATTAGTATGTGACTATTATCACACACTAATCTTTCCTCTAGATAATTTTATTTTTCCTTGTTTTTCGAGATTTTTGAGCTTCCTACTGACAACTTCTCGACTTGTTCCAATTTCTTGTGCTAGTGCTTTGTGGGTAATGTAGATGTGTTTTCCTTCTTTAAATCGTTTTGCTAGAAAAAACTCTAAACGTCTATCAAGGTTGCTTAAGACATTCATCTGATAGTGTAAGGAGAGATCATTCATTTTTGTCATAACTTTCGTCATGATATATTTGAAAAATCTCTTATCACTTAAAAGATCTTTCTCTACCGTTCCTTTTGGAATTTTCAATATTTTAACCTTTGACTTTGCTTTAGCAAACACTTTGTATTGAACATCACTAAACAAATGTGCTGCACTATTTATACATATTTCGTTTGATGCGACTTCATACAAACTGACTTCTCTTCCTTCTTCATCCATTGTATAAATACGAATTTGTCCCTCAAGCACAACATGTAGACTTGTACATCTAAGTTGATCACCATCTGCTAAGAGTTTGTCTTTCTCATAGTCTTCTACAGTACTCTCATCAATAACTTTCTTGGTTATAAACGGAAGACGTATTAATTCTTTTTCAACTGACAAAGTATCACTCCTAAATACCTAGCTTTAAATATTATTTTTAATCAACCACTTATATACTAGCATTTAAAATATGATAAGCTAAATATTATGCCCAATGATAAACTATTATGTTTTAACATCTTAATGGCATTTAAAGCGGCTTCTTATTAGAATATAGATAACCTATTTCATGAGGTGCCCTATGGAGATTAAA
>SKGE01000005.1 GCA_007117625.1 Candidatus Izemoplasma sp.
ACGCGCAAGGAAACTCAAAACCTTTTCGCAACTTCTTAATAGTTGCGACCATTTTAAATATCGGGCTAAATGCCGTTTTTGTCTTAGGATTTTGGATTATACCGCCTCTAGATACTGTGGGGATTGCCCTAGCAACAATCATCGTTCAAATTGGGGGTTCCGTTTACTTATTTAGTGAAGTTAAAAAATCTGCACGATATGACACGCAGTCTTTTTTAACGCGCCGATTGCATATAGCAACAATAAAAGAAATCTTTGAACAAGGTATTCCCGCAGCCTTAAACAATGCAACGATTGCGATTGGGATATTTATTATCAATTACTATGTGATGTTTTATGGAGGAACTTCAACAGTTGCTGGGTATGGTATTGCAATCCGCATCGAGCAGCTCGCACTCGTACCAACAATTGGTCTTAATGTAGCTGTGTTATCAATTGTTGGACAAAGCTTTGGTGCCAAGAAAAAAGCAAGAATTTATCAGACATGGAAATCTGCCACCATAGCGGGACTCATCATCATGATGGTAGGAATTATTGTAATTGTACCGTTAGCACCGTATTTAATAGCACTGTTTGATTCAAGTCAAGACGTTGTTGATGCAGGAACACATTATCTAAGAATCGAAGCATTTGCATTCTTGAGTTATGTGTTCTTAAATATTGGTGTTTCAGTCTTACAAGGTGTCAAAAAACCCATGTTTGCGATATGGATTGGTCTCTACCGACAAGTATTACCACTTGGACTATTTTACTTCCTTGGAACAATTCTCTCAATGGGGATTCTCGGGGTATGGTGGGGTATTGTTATAATCAACTGGAGTGCGGTCATTATTACAATGATTTATGCATTGAAAGTACTAAGAAAACGTACAAAAGATTTCCAAAACGATTAAAAAAATGACGTGATGACCACGTCATTTTTTTATAGAATTACTTTTTATAGTTCATAAGCTAAAAAGAACACAATTATGGATTTCTCACAAAACGGAATCCTGTGCCTAGGCCTACGTTTGATCGGAAAGCATATCCTATAGCAGAAATTTGTATAACTTCACAAGGAGAAAGATAAGCACCACCATGAACTATTTGGCGCGCGCGATCTAATTGCGAAACTTCAGTATACGTCCATTCTGATAGATTTCCGCTCATGTCATAAATTCCTAGGTGATTTGGCAAGAGTTGACCTACCGGTTTGACACCACCGGCACCATCTCTATACCATGCCACAAGGCTTGTTGCATCTTCATCGAGAGGTTGATTGTTGTAGTTATCCCAAACTGGGCCTGTTGCAACACTTGCATAGTTAAATGGTGTCCAATATCTTCCACCCACAAAGATAGAACCATCTGTAATTCTGTGTCGTTTTTCCATCGAGCCGCCATATCCCACTCATCACTTGTAGGTAAACGAAAACCATCATTATTCGTTTGAATCGCTGCATCGACCACACCTGCATTTGATTCTCTAGCATCTCGAATAATGTTATCATCTTCATCACGGTACACTGGGTCGAATCCTTTCATTTCAGACAAAGCATTCAACCACACAATCGTATCACGCCACGAGACTGAGCTAACAGGTATTAAACTATCTTCGATTGGTGGGTCGCCCGGCCTTCCCTCAAATTCTTGTCGTCCTAAATTTTGGAAGAAATAACCGTTCGCTTCTGCCCAAATTCGTACTTCATACCACAGTTTATAAGTTGTCAGTGTTGTTGCCATAAAATATCCACCCATTACACTGGCACGTTCTTTGTCCTCAAAGCCGGTTGGTACTGTGTATTCTACGTTTTTTTGACCCACTTTTACCATATCATAAGACTTGTCATTTACTGAAACACTAACAATAATAGGATTAAAACAATTACTTATTCTTTACGATTACAGGCGAAGAGTGGTAATGATAATGTAAGTAAACATAACACTAATAAACATCTTTTTACTATCATAGTTTTATCCCCCACAATTAATAAGTATCCTTTGTTTAATAAAATGAGTGTCTACAGTTAAGAAAAACAAATCAGTTTGGCCCCTATCAAGCATATATATTTCAATATCTAATTCCACTCGGGATTCATCATCATAAATAAGAATGAGTGAAACGTCTTGATAATTGAACTGATGTACATAATACATTTCTTGTAATTGAGAAGTATCAAGTTCAATCCCAACTAAAACTCGATCAACGATAGGATCTTCATCAATAGGATCCTAATCATCAGAACTGTTATCTTCAACCACATTACAAACTACAAGAGCAACTAACATGATCATAAACCACATCAAAAGCTTATCCGTTTGAGCATAAAACGACCTCCTTAAAATAAAACAGCCCCCAACCAATAAAGTAGATATATTCTGCTTTAAAGGTCGACGGCTGTCGATATTATTTAAGTGACTCCGACCTAAATCATGTCACAAGATTAGGTGAGTACTTACATACGCACATTATATCAATACCTTTTAGTAGTTTCAATAAATCATAGTCAGTTCGCATAGGTTTTTTAAAAGCATTACAAATAAGCATTATCTAACACTGGTTTAGCTAGAAAGCCGAAATTTAGGCTTGCTCTTGATAGTTTTAAAAATACCTGCTGAACTACATTGAGTTTTCACTTTCATATACGGCTGATACATCAAATTGACTCATTTAACCCTGACTAAATTTAATAATTTGATTTCAAGGAGCTATAATAAAAGCACAAATACTCCTAAGAATATTTGTGCTAATCACTTTGGTCTACCCATGTTTTGAATGATAATTTCTAAATGCCTACGCGCCTAGTCGTGTTGGCAACAGTCACCGGTTTTGTGATCTTTTGGTGGGTGATTACACATTTCATCAAGTTCTACCAAATAGCTTTGAATTGATTCTAAATTTTCACTTACATAATCAGAAATCGTAGCTTCTACCGTTTTTTTTGAATGATAGACATCAATTCCACAATCTTGGTATTTTTGATAAGTGTGTTTTGACATACTGGTTGTAACGACTGCATCTACTCCTAAAGAGAGCATAAACCTTCGACACAGTTTTTTCTCGTTCCCCTCAGGCTGAATTAAATCTTGACGATTTAAAACGCCATCTTCAAAGGAGTACAGGATAAACTGCGAAGCTTGATGATAAGTTTCAAGTTCTCTTGCATTGTTTAAAACGACAGCAACCTTTTTTGTTTTGATGTGTTGATGACAACATGCTTCTTTTTTTTGCATCAAATGTTCTCCTCCCTTAATCCTTACCATGGTATCTTCTATCAAACTTTTAGCGATGGTCTTTCTCGCTTCTTGGTAAAGCTTTTGAATAGTCGTGCGAGCTACTCCCATCACTTTTGAAGCTTCAAGTTGTGTCATGAGTTCGTAGTCAATCAACCGAAAAGCCTCAAAGGCTTCAAGCGATAAAACCAATACTTTATTTTCATCGCTTGCGGAGCGCAACAATAGGCCTTCTCTTTGACAGCAAATATGTTTTTTTTGTTTCGGACGCGGCATATCACACCTCCATTAATGACATATGTCACTTATAGAATAACAAACGACCAAAGAAAAGACAAGAATAATCTTGTCCACTTTTAAAAATATCAGATGATTCCAACCTCTTATTTCACTATGATTCTTATTATTAATATGTTTATATAGCTTCTAACTTATGTTTAGACTTTACATACTATGTTCTATCTTTTCATGAAGAAGTTAGTTTTTACTAAATTCATCTATGGCTTTAATAAATCTGTCAATATCACTTCTTGTGATATCGTTGTGACAGACTAAACGCATGTACTCATCTTTATAGCCACCAAGTATAATATTTTGTTTTTTCATGTGCCGTTCAAAATCTTCTCGATCTAATTTGGTTTTAACGAAAACCATGTTAATATCGAGTGCATCAAAATTAACTTCAAACGCTTTGAAACTATCTAATTTACGTGCTAAATATTGCGCATTTTCATGATCGATATGGAGTCTTTTTGTCATGTCATTGAGTGCAATCAAACCCGGCGCACCTAAAACCCCTACTTGTCGCATCCCACCACCGAGCATTTTCCGGTATTTTCGCGCTCGGATAATAAACTGTTTAGAGCCTGCCAATATACTTCCGATTGGACTCGATAAACCCTTTGATAAACAAAACATAACCGAATCAGCGTGTTGTGTGATTTCTTTTGGGGTTACCTTTAAATGAACAGCAGCATTGAAAAGCCTTGCACCATCTAAATGTGTTTTAACCCCATGTTTTTTAGCAATTTCATAAATCGTTTGCATTGAATCGATGGAAGCAACAACACCGCTTCCATGTGCGTTTTCCATACATATAAGAGAGGTTTTTGGGTAATGAATATCATCACCACGAATACCATTTAGAACCTCTTTAGGATTAAGTGCACCTCGAGTTTCATTAACAACATGGTAACTAACACTTGCTAAAACCGCAGCTGCACCAACTTCATAGGTTTTAATGTGCGAGTTTTTCCCAACGATAATCTCATCACCACGTTGTGTATGTGCCATAATTGCAATTTGATTGCCCATCGTACCACTCGGTACAAATAAAGCTGCTTCTTTTCCAGTGAGTGTTGCGGCAAAACTTTCAAGCTCTTTGATTGTTAAATCGTCTTCATAAACATCATCCCCCACCGTTGCGTTAAACATGGCTTGACGCATCGCTTTGGTTGGTTTGGTAACGGTATCACTTCTGAAATCGATCATATGATCACTCCCTTAAAATCAAGAATAGTAGAAACTAAAACACTAAGCCAAACACAACCAATGATTGAGATTAACTCGCTTAGTCAACAAAGTATAGATTATTTAATGACCTTATGGTTTTTAAAGACTATTGGTAAAGCACTTGATGGAATAACTACTTTAAGTTTTTGTCATGCTAGATGTGAATAAATCTTCCGACTACACTTTTAGTTCGCACCGCTTCAGTCTGAAAAGCTCTTATGGTATTTTGTAAATCATCCCTTTTCAAATCATCACAATAAAATTAACTTAACTATTCGTTTAAAAAAGCATCTGTGTTGAATGATAAAGAATATGTAGATATTTTAACTAAAAAGGGTTCACAAATCAAGCAGGCGTGTTTTGAGATTAGATGACTGTATCATATACTATAAAGATAAAGATGCAATACCAAAGGAGTGAACCCATGAAAAAAACGCATGTTGTTCGTCACGATATCAAACTTCACATTCAGCCAGAAAAATCCTACCTAATCGCCTCTGACACCTTACATCTAGAAAACCCCAGAAAAACGATAACGCTTTATCTTGGTAAGAACTTTAACATCAAGACAGTTAAGCAAAATCAAACTACGCTCTCATAGAGCCAAGTTAAAGAACATGATCAGACGTATGAATACGATGTAATATGCACTAGTCATCAACCCATTACCATCACATACGATGGATATTGCAAATCATTCGCCGGTTATGGGGGAAGCATTATTACAGCCAACATGATTGAACTTTTTGGTTTTAGATTTTACTTCCCAACCATCGAGAAGCAATCGTAACTAGAGTCTTTTACCTATCGCCTCGAGATTAACCTTAATAGTGAATGGCAAGTTCTTTGTCCTGATGATACGCCTATAGAGGTTTCAAGCCTCCAAAAGCGTATATTTACTTACCAAAAACAATCGATTGAAGACATTTTCCAATGTGCAAGCAAAACTTTTTATCTTAGTAAGAAAGGCTAAGTTTCAACATCTGTTTATTGCCATATGAAAATACCTCTATACTAATCACCACAGTATAGAGGTATTGTTTTACTGATGCATCTACTCAAAGGATTCCATTATATATTTGACGGTTTTCGACGGTAGATACTGCATGATTTACCAGACTTTTTCAATTCGATTTACCTCGAGGTCTTTGGGATAATCCTCGGACTCTTTTATTATTTCTAAAATAATCTCTTTCGATAATCTGTAAATATGCTTTATTTCTATCGCGTGCTTCCCATCTGATAAAATAATACGATCTGCCTTCGTATTTTTTTCGATTAATATAATTAATGTAATATCAGAAATTAGCAAAGTTCTTAGTGGCCGAAACACTCTTTTGATCATGACTCTTTGTTGAGTAACTTGTATATAATGTGATTCACTAACACGAATTATAAAATAGACCACATCAATTGAAAACAATATCACAATTACAATAACCAATGTCCAAAATGCCAACGCTGAAATCACGCCGCGAGACATAAGTCCTAAAAAGAGAAGAACAATCCATGCTAAAACTGTCACGATGCGAAGCTTTTGAAAGCTAAGTTTAATTCTTTCAATCATGTTGTAACCTCCTCGTATAATATGTAAGTAAAAGGAAGTATTGTTCGTTATTATTAATTTTTAAGATCATTGATGAAATCTTTCCAAAAGCTTTCGAGTCGGTCAAAATCTACGATGAACTTCATATCTTTAGTCTTTGGAGATTTGATGATTTTCGTTTGTAAAAAGGCATTGATATGATACGTGACAGTCGCACTTGATATACCAATCGAGTTAGCGATATCTTTTGTTGATGTGATACCGCGTGCTAAGTGTCTCAATACCTCGTTACGGGTACTATCAGACAACGCTTTGAAAACTTTAGCGCGACTTTCTCGGTTGTTTAGTTCAAAATCGGCTAGACGTTTAAATCCATACATCATTTCAAGACCGTAGAGAATATAGCGGTCGTCGTCGAAATTAAGCACACTAAATCGCGTTTGATTTACAAACGAAGTGATGAGTAGGTTTTCTTCTTCTAAGATGTCTAAAGGAATAATGTCTCTTGTTAGGGTTGTAAATGATTCTTTTGGATTATCTGTTAATGGTCTAACAACAGTGTCTTCAAACTGTTCTAACTTTTCTTGGTATTGCTTGAGATACTTGTTGAACACCGGCTCGATGTCTTGCTGAAGTTTACGAAAGACATCTAGATACTCTTTCGGACTATCAATCAGTAGCATTAAAATCCATCGATAGTTCTCCGTCGTCGGTGTACTCCTAATCAAGCGTGTCAACGCTTCACGATCTTCAAGCATAGTTTTCGCAGTGATGCGCGCTGTATTGTTATCGATTTTGTTTTCACTGGCCTCGATGGTCAAAATTGCAGCAATCAGATTTTCCTTGATACGCGCTTCATCGTCTTTCATTATATGTGTTAAATAACTGTCAGTGTCACCAAAACCTCGAATCGAATACGCCCTCATCAAAAGAACTGGGAAATCGTAGTTACTAATTGCTTCATCGGCGTAAAAGCCAAGAAGCGGGTCTTCAAACGCTTTTAAATCTTCTTGAGCGTCCTTAATAAACTGTTCATAGCTCTCTAAATCAAAATCCTGTTGCTCGATGTTGTTGAAGAAAAACTCACTGAATCTTTTATGGTCCTCATCGGTCATATAAAGTAGTTTTGGAAATGATAATCTGTCGTATAGCAGACTTTCTTTTTTGTGATAGAAAAATTTCATCGATACCACCCTTTCATTTGTCGAACATTAAACGATTCGAGTTCAACAATGCTCATATAATCACATAATAATTGATAACCATCTATTTGTCAATATAAATTTGATGTTTATCTAATTTTATATGGTTTTTACCACTTTTTGTAATTCTATCGAATCGGTTTTTGTTATATAGTGGTGAACCAAGTTGTTCAACAAGAACATATATCCCTTGTTTTGTTTAGCCTTTATGATTATATTTTTTAAGTATGCTTTATGTTGCTTATAAGAATAATCCCTTATCTGAAAGGGAAAAATGCAGACTCCTTGAAATAACATCGATTAGAACCCTAGGACTTACCATATTAAAAATTTCTTGAATGTTATCGTATCCATTGATAATATAAAATATATAAGATTTTAAAATACTATTCAGAAGGAGAAAATATGAAAAGAGGGTTACGAAGTTTTTTGGCTTTCACTGTACTCTTATTTTTTGTTTTGCTAAGTGCTTGTAGAAGCGAAGATGTAGCGGATGATATATTACCAGGTGACGATGATAACGATAATGATCTACCCGAAGTACAACCTACAACTGTTTATTTTTATAACAGTTTAGATTGGAAAACTGTTAATGTTTACGCTTGGGATAGCGCAGGCGAAATTTTTGGAGAATGGCCAGGTGCTGCAGCTAGTCAAGAAGGTACATCGAATTGGTGGTCTGCCGAAGTGCCACGAGATGTAGATATTAATGAGTTTGAAATCATCTTTAATAATGGATTAGGAGCTCAAACTGATGACATCAAAATAGAAAATCGTAACGATGTCTATTTGACTGTCATTGGAACACTTTTTAGTTCTAAAGAAAGTGCAGAAGCTTCACTAGTATCCGAGTTTACAGATACGAGAATCTACTTTTATAACAGTGAAGACTGGCAAGATATTCATGCGTATATTTTTGGTTCAGCAGGAGAATTATTTGGAGTATGGCCAGGTGAAGAAGCTGTGCAAGAAGGAACCTCTGATTGGTGGTTTGTAGATGTTCCTGTAGATACAGCTACGGTTTCTATTACGATTATTTTTAATGGATTAGACGTGCAAACCGATGATATCGTTATTAATAACCGTGAAAGTGTTTATATTACTGCAGTAAGTGAAGTTTTCACCTCTAAAGCTTTAGCAGAAGACTTCATGTCAAGTTACGTTCCAACAACAACTGTATGGTTTTATAACAGTGAAGGTTGGAGTACTGTCTATGGATTTATAGCTTCTGATACAGAACTTTTAGGAGCATTCCCAGGAACACTTGCAACACAAGACGGGGATACTGATTGGTGGTCTGTAGAAGTTCTGGTAGATCCAACTGATGATCCTTTTACGATTACCTTCAATGATGGGGATCAAGAAACATCGTTAGCATCACAGATTAACACTTCAGAAAGTGTCTATGTGACGATGGCTGAAAATCAAGTCTTTACCAATCGCGCCGCTGCAGAAGCCTGGTATCTAGCTGAATCTACCACAGAAGTATTCTTTTATAATAGTGGCGATTGGTCTACAGTAAATGCGTATGTCTGGGATGAAGATGATAATCAAGTACTAGGTGGCTGGCCGGGAACAGCCGCTACTCAAATTGATGATACTGCTTGGTGGGTTATTGAAATACCATTAAACTTAGACAATGATGCGATTAACATTATTTTTAATGGTGACGGAAAACAAACAGCAGATATCACGTTATCTAATTCAACAGATGTCTACATTACTGTTTATAATGGTGTCTTTGATTCGAAAACAGCCGCAGAAGATTCTGTTTCAACGATTGAAGGTGTCACAGAAGTTTTCTTCTATAATAGTGGTGGCTGGGAAAACGTTTATGCTTATACATTTGAAGATGGTGGCAATCTTTTAGGTGATTGGCCAGGAACTGCCGCTACTCAAATTGATGATACAGAATGGTATAAAATAGAGTTGCCCGTTAATTTAGATGAAGTATCTGTAAAAATCATTTTTAATAATAACGATGGTAGTCAAACAGGCGATCTTACGTTATCTAATTCAACTGATGTGTATATTACTGTCTATAGTGAAGTATTTGATTCAAAGACAGCCGCAGAAGATTCTGTTGCACTCATTGAAAGTGAAACAACGGTATACTTTTATAACAGTGGTGAATGGGAAAATGTTTATGCTTATGTGTTTGGCGATGGCGGAGAAGTCTTTGGCAGTTGGCCTGGCGAAGTGGCATTAGAAGTTGTAGATAAGGATAATTGGTTTTATGTTGTTGTACCACTTAATGTGAATGTCATTGAGTTTGAAATTATTTTTACGAATAATGATGGTGAACAAGCAGAGAATGCATTGATTAATGATGAAGATTTAGTCTATGTAACGATTGATGCTGTTTATAGTTCTATATCCATTGCTGAAGCTTGGACAAATGTTGATCCTGAAAATACCACTGAAGTTTATTTTTATAACAGTGGTGAATGGGATGCAATCTATGCGTATACATTTGGTGAACGTGGTGATGTCCTCGATGGTTGGCCTGGTACTTTAGCCACACAAGTTGATGATACCGACTGGTGGGTTATTGAGGTACCTGTGGATTTAGCCCTTGATACTTTTACCATTATCTTTAATAACAATGACGGGATGCAAACTGTCAACTTACCTATTGATGATGAAGATTTGGTATACGCTACTTTAACAGGTTTATTCGCAAGCAAGGAGGCTGCAGAAGCTTCACTTGTCTCAACCTTTATTTGGTTTTATAATAATCAAGATTTAGAAAACCTCCACGCATATGTTTTTGGTGATGCAGGGGAGTTACTTGGGGGATGGCCAGGAACATCGGCTCAACAAGACGATGATCCAAACTGGTATTATGTTGAAGTTGGTGTAGACCCTGATGTAACACCATTTACGATTATTTTTAATTGGACAGGAGGACAAACAGATAATATAGAAATCGATGATTCAGTCCTCGTTCATCTAACAATTAATAATGAGAAGTTTGATTCAAAAGAAGCTGCAGAGGATTCATTGATAGACTAGTCATTTTTTCTTCAAATTAAATAGAAAAAGCCATAAAGATTGAAAAAACATTTCATACTTTAATGGCTTTTTTATATGTTTTTCTTTTAGTATTTAGGTACTTCAAATGGATTTTTACCATTACTTCTTCAGACATCAATCTTCCTCTAAAATAAATTCTTGATTTAGATTTTTAACCCGAACACTACAATAATAATCATAGCTTTCTGTCACTTCGTTATACTTATATCGTATTTCAATAATACCCTCTTCCTCCATATCTCATAGTTGCTTGATATGGATATTTTAGTATTTAGGTGACGACTTTTCAATTGCTGAAGTGCATAATTTTAAATTACCATAAACAGTTAATGATTCAAACACCAACTACACCATGGATGGTGCACAAATGGCATTGCTCTCTTACTTAATTCAGTGGCATTTTGAAGACCCCGTTGATGCCTTTGAAATCCACCGAAACAATATCATCTTCGATTTTCAAAACAACCGCAACCCATTTATTGATTACCCACATTTAGTCGAACTAATATGG
>SKGE01000074.1 GCA_007117625.1 Candidatus Izemoplasma sp.
AATATCATCGCGCATTGTGACACGGTCCCTCACGTGAACCAAATCGGTTACTTCATCGGGCTTGATAACGACGAAATCGATGCTTACTGCGCAGAAAAAAACATTCTTATAGAAGCTTACTCACCGCTTGCCATTGGATTTGCACTATCGAATGATACGATTATCAGAACTGCCGAAAAATACAACGTTACCCCTGCTCAAATATGTATACGTTACTGTATCCAAAAAAATACCGTACCACTTCCAAAAACCACCAAAGAACATCGCATGATTGAAAATGCTGATGTTGATTTTGAAATCAGCGATGCTGATATGAAAGTCTTAAACAATGTCAAAGGCGACCCAAGAAGATGGGAGTAAGAAAAAATGATGACCGCGGTCATCATTTTTTATACTTCTTTATAAGCTTTAATAAGATCATCCATTGCTGCTTTACCATCACCGAATAACATTAATGTATTATCATTGGCAAAGAGTGGATTGGCAATACCGGCAAAGCCTGGGGATAGCGAACGCTTAATCACCACACAAGTTCGAGCCTTATCTACATCTAAAATCGGCATCCCTGCAATCGCAGACTTCGGTTCTCTTGCAAGTGGGTTCACAACATCATTGGCACCGAGGACAATCACGACATCGGTTTGAGGGAATGTTGGATTAACCGTATCTAAGTCCAACAGTTTCTCATAAGGAATACTTTCTTCAGCGAGCAGCACATTCATATGTCCAGGCATTCTCCCAGCTACTGGGTGAATCCCAAACACCACTTCTACACCACGCTTTTCTAGCGCTTCAGTTAAAAGGCGCACCGGTGTTGCTGCACGCGCAACCGCCATCCCATACCCTGGCACAATTACAACGCGTTGCGCTGTATCTAAAATCATCGCAACTTCATCCGCAGACGTTGATGTTACTTTACCTTCATAAATATCATCGCTACTACCAACCGTATCAGAACCTCCAAAGCCTCCGAACAAGACATTAACTAAAGAGCGGTTCATCGCTTTACACATAATCATCGTTAAAATTAATCCAGACGCACCGACGAGCGACCCAGCAATAATCAAGACAACGTTGTTTAACACAAACCCAGTCGCCGCCGCAGCTAAACCTGAATACGAATTTAACAATGAAATAACGACAGGCATATCAGCTCCACCGATTCCAATAACGAGTAAAATTCCTAACAATAAGCCACCGAAAACAATCAACCAGTATAGTAATAAATGATCAGGATTGATTACCATCATAACTCCTAAAGCTACCAACAAAGCAAACAAAACACCTTTAACAACCAAATCACCTGTATAAGTCACAGGCTTATCTGGAACGAGCTTAATACCTTGTAGTTTTCCATAAGCAATAAAACTACCAGAAAACGTAATCGCACCGATTAATCCTGATAACACCGTCGCAATCAACATCGGTAAAAGTAATGCATTGGCACCTTCTGTAAACAGCTCAAACTGATAAAAGACACCGGCAACCAAAAGCGACGCACCGCCACCAAAGCCATTAAAAATGGCAACCATTTGTGGCATCCCAGTCATCTTGACACCGAGCGCACTCCAAACACCAACGACACTTCCAAGACCAATGGCAGCGACTAAAATATACCAATATTGAAAACGACTTACAATCGCTTCTTGATCAACATCGACGATCACTCCAAAATCAACAAACGCCGTCAAAAATGCAAGAAGCATCCCGAGAGCGCCGATAAAATTCCCAGATGGAGCGGTTTTCGGTTTTGCCAAACGCTTGATTCCAACAATAAAGAAAATCGCGCTTACCAAATACAAAACAGCCACAACAGTGTTTTTCACATCATAGAGTAATTGATAATCCATTATGACCGTCTCCCTTTAAATTTCTGTAACATCCTATTACTCACAACAAACCCTCCAACCACATTAACCGTCGCAAAAAACAGTGCCACAGCACCTAAAATAAAAGGTAGCACGCCAACATCACCTCGGGAAAGCTGGGTTAAAAGAATACCGACGGCCCCAACAATAGTAATCCCACTAATTGCGTTTGAGCCGCTCATCAGCGGTGTATGCAAGGTTGCTGGAACTTTGGTAATAAGTTCAAATCCCAAAAATACAGCCATGGCGAAAATCGTAATTAAATAAATCACGGTCATGATCTTTTACCTCCAATTTTTTCATTAATGATTTTACCGTCTTTAACGACCCAAGTCGCTTGTATAATATCATCATCTTCTTGGATACTGGTACGCTCTTTATTCCATAAATTTTCTAAAAATGTCGTAATATTCTTTGAATAAAGTGCCGATGCGTTGAACGCTAAATCCGCTGGAACATTTAAAGGTCCAACAATATGTACCCCATATTTAACAACCGTTTTTCCAGGATCAGTCAGTTCACAGTTTCCACCACGCTCTGCGGCTAAATCAACGATGACACTGCCTGGCATCATCCCTTGAACCATTGCTTTTGTAATCAAGGTTGGGGCTTTTTTACCAGGAATATTCGCTGTCGTAATCACAACGTCTTTTGTCGACAACGCTTCTTTCATTAAGGCGCGTTGCTTCTCATAAAACGCTTCATCCATCGCTTTTGCGTAACCACCTTCACCTGATGCACTTTCAAGGTCAAACTCAACGAATTTTGCCCCTAATGATTCCACTTGTTCTTTGACTTCAGGTCGGACATCATAAGCACTCACCACAGCCCCTAATCGCTTTGCCGTCGCAATTGCTTGCAATCCAGCAACCCCAACACCTAAAACAAATACATTAGCGGGTGGAATCGTGCCAGCCGCAGTCATCATCATCGGGAACATTTTAGGACTTTTCTCAGCCCCAATTAGCACCGCTTTATACCCTGCTAAATTCGCCATCGATGACAAAACATCCATGCTTTGAGCACGCGTCGTACGCGGAATCAACTCCATCGAAAAAGCCGAAACTTCACTTTTTTTAAGCGCTTCAAACGCTTCATCTGTTTGATACGGCTCTAAAAGACCAATCAAGGTATGCTTTTTACTGAGCGCTTCTGCCATCGCTTTACCATTCGATGCCGCAGCACCAGCTCGCACTGCTAAAATTACATCTGCAGCGTCTGCTAACGCATTAAAATCCGCCACAATACTCGCACCTTGATCTTGATACATTTGATCACTATAACCCGCAGCTTTACCGGCATTTTTTTCAACCACAACCTGATAGCCTTTTTTAATCAGTTGTTTAATATGTACAGGCACCACACTGACGCGGGTTTCCCCTTGGGTTTGTTCTTTAGGAATACCAATTACCATACTCGTTCCTCCAAACATTTCTTATTTTAACACTGACTCTATCAAACTCAATTATAGTACATTACCGTTTTTTTATCATGAAATATCCTTTGTAATATTTGACCACGCTCACTCAAATCATTTATACTAAACCTATACAACCTAAAGAGGTGATTCAAAGTGATACAAAAACTCATCATAAAAGGGATTGTTCAAGGTGTAGGCATGCGCTATCATATCGCCACCCAAGCACGCAAACACAACCTAAATGGAGAAGTCAAAAATAACACCAATGGCACAGTCACTTGTATACTTTCAGGCGATCAATCCACCATTCAACAATTTATTAATAATCTAAAAAACCATCATCCAGGTGAAATCGCTGACATTGAAACAGAAATACTTGCTGATCAAACCTACAAAAACTTTTCCATCAAGCATTGAAAGGAGCACCCATGAACATTTTAGTTGTCCAAAACACCGTACAAAAAAACATCGAAGATAGCCTAAAAAACGTCGAAAGTCTCATCAAAAAATCAAAATCACAAAAACTTGACTTTATCGTTTTACCAGAAATGTTCACAACCCCTTATCAAGTTGAACTTTTCAATACCTACAAACAAACAGACGATACAGAAGTCATAACCTTCTTACAAAATCTCGCACAAAAACACCAAAGCTATATCATTGGTGGTAGCGTTCCAGAATACAATCAAACCAAACTTTACAACACCACCTACATCATCAATAGAAACGGGAAAATCATTCACAAATATCGTAAAATACATCTTTTCTCAATCACTTACCCAAACGGTAAAACCTTCGATGAAAGTGAAACTTTAACCGCTGGCGAAACACTCGGTGTTTTCGACACAGAGTTTGGCAAAATGGGTGTGATGATTTGCTTTGATATTCGCTATCCAAAACTCGCGCAAAAACTTACCGATGAAGGAGTCAAAGTTATCTTTGTCCCTGGCGCTTTCAATCAGTTCACCGGTCCACTCCATTGGGAAACTACTTTTAAAGCACGCGCCATCGACAATCAATTGTTTTTCGTTGGATGTAGTGCATCGAGTCATTCTTATGGTGATTATCAAACCCACGGACACTCGCTCATAGTTGATCCCTTAGGAAAAATCATCAAATCTTTAGGCCGTGATGAAGCCCTTATCAACACGCAACTAAACTTAAATGAAATAACCCGTGTCCGAGAGCAACTGCCCATTCAAAAAAATAAAAAACCCTTGTAAAGAAAGAAGACAAACGCAATGTTTGCCTTCTTTTATGTTTGATTTGATGAATGTATATAAAGTTTTCGGTGGCGCGGCCCATCAAACTCACAGAAAAAGATACCTTGCCACGTTCCTAACACAAGTTTTCCCTCTGCAACAATGACCGATAAACTCGCACCGATTACCGAAGATAAAATATGCGCTTGTGAATTTCCCTCAGCATGTCTAAAATCTCTTAAGTCCGGCAATGCTTTTGATAATCCTAAAATCATATCAGTTAATACATCAACATCGGTATTTTCATTGATGGTTACCGCCGCGGTTGTATGTGGGACAAAAAGCGTTAGCGTTCCTTCAACCATTTTTCTCGCTGTTACATAGTCTTGAACACGCTTTGTAATATCGATCAGTTCCATCCGTTTTGATGTTCGAATCTTTTCAACATCATGTGACATATGCCTCGCTCCTAACGTTAATCTCTTTCTGACAATGGTTTGATTATATCAACAAGATCGAGTGAATAATTGACAAATGATTCCGCGACTTGTTTAAACGCTTCATAATGTTCATCTTGAACATAAATTACGGTATCTTCACTCAGCGTATTAAACGCAAAATGCATAAAAACACTCTCTTGGTTTTCTAAATCAGTCATCAAGATAATTTCTTCAATAGGAGTACCTTGAAAAACTGAACCACCAATTTGGAATACTTGGGAAGGAATCGTGATACTGCGCAAAGCGGTATCCCGAAAAGCTTCAGAACCAATATAAGTAAGTGTCTCTGGTAAAATAACAGTTTCTAAAAGATGACTGTGATAAAACGTCATGTTGCCAATTGCAACAATACCTTCTGGCACCGTGATGCTTTCTAATTGACTGTATACAAAGGCTAAATCAGCAATCGCATACGTATCATCTGGAATTTGATAGGTCGCATCCGTACGACCTGACGGATAGCTAACTAATACCGAAACGTCAAGCGCTTGCTCATAAAAATACAATACCCCATCAATATCGAAGTAACCTAGATGCGCTTCATCCACGAAAATATTCTTTAAAGAAGTCTCGTGTGCAAACCTCATTTCTAAATCTTCAACACTCTTGGGAACATGCAAATCTTTCAAATATCTAACACTCATAAAGGCTATCGGATGTACTTCCTTTGTTGTTTCCAAGATAGAATACGCATCGTCTTTTAAGCCTGCTGGGTAGAAGTATATTTTTGTTGCATCACTGTTATAAAGTACCCCTTCTATAGTATCAAAATAGTCATTATTCGAGGTATCCATCGATACTAAGTTTTCCAGCCCTGCAAGCGCATTAATAAACAAAGGTTTAAGATCAATCATCTTAGGAAATGTCAGGTCTGTGATTCCATTCACTCCATAAAACGCAGTGTCTGATAGCCTAACACCGCGAGAATAAACTTCCGAAACACCTATATCGAAAACGACTTGATACGAGTAAACCAGATTCCCTCCAGGGCCAGTAATCGGTTCCGCTTTACTTACCACGCGATGAATTGGGCACCCTTCTTGGAACACCCAACCTTCGTCTAAATCATAGTGTTCATCAAGCTTGCAAACCTCTTGATGTGTCTCGATAATCTCATCATAGCTTGTGTTCGTAATTTGACGTTCATCTGTATACCCATAGAGATCCCCATAAAAAACGACAGAACGCAATGCTTTAGCATCTTTAAATGCATAGCTACCAATACTCTTTAATCCGTTTGGTAAGAAGACTTCAAGAACGGAACTATCTTCAAACGTAAACGATCCAATTTGATGCACGGGATATTCTGCCATAAACTTAGGAACCTTAACAAAACGTCCTTCACCTGTATACTCGGTTATTCTTATAAACGTTTCTGTATCAAACTCAGCCTGCTCTGGTAATATCTCATAAGTGAAAACATCCTCATAATGATCCCACACAGCCACAAGTGTGACATCTTCAGTCACTTTAAATGTCTCATCGTAGGTGTTTTCTCCTACTTGCCAATAACGGAAAACATATCCTTCTTTTTCAGGAATCTCAAGCTTAAGAACGGTATCTTCTTCCACATCTTCGACCGTCTCAACAAGGGTTCCGCCTTGACTGTCAAACGTTACCGTATACACTGGGTCATAGTGCTCCCACACAGCCACAAGTGTGACATCTTCAGTCACTGTAAAAGTCTCGTGATAAGTATTTTCTCCAACTTGCCAATAACGGAAAACATACCCTTCTTTTTGAGGAATCTCAAGCTCAATTTCAGTACCTGCTTGAACCTCATAAAGTGTATCTACAGAAGAACCCCCTTGGCTATCAAAAACAACCGTATAAGTCTCTTCCTCATCGTTTCCACATGCCTGTAGAACAAATACTCCCATAACTAAAAACATCAATACAATAAATCGCGTTGGTTTAAACATGTTTGCCCTCCATTTTTCAGTATTTTACAACGTCTTAAATTTTAACATAAATGACTAGTTTTTTAAAGACCCCTCATACTGCGTCTGCCAATAATAAATCGCAATCTGGGTACGATCTCTTAAATCGAGTTTACTCAAAATCACGCTGATAACATTGCGCACCGTGCCTTCGCCAATAAATAATCTTCCTGCAATTTCTTTATTGGAGTAACCGTGTGCAATCAACTCCATGCAACTATTCTCACGCTCCGTCAACAACTGATCACTCTTTGATTTCGTATAGTTTTTCAAAGCATCCTCACTGATGATCGATTTACCCTCAAAAACCGCACGAATCGTATCTATCTGAAGCGCAATGGAATCTGTCTTTAAAACATACCCACTCGCTCCAGCATGGAGCGACTGATGCACATGTTTAAAATCTCGAAATGTTGTTAACATAATCACTTTCACAGAATCATACTGCTTTTTAATCAAGCTCGTTGCTGTAATACCATCCATCACTGGCATGCGAATATCCATCAAGACAAGATCAGCCGTATCACGCTTTAAAAAATCAAGTGCCGCTTGACCATCCGCAACTTTACCAACAACGCGAAATCCTGCGTCTTTTAAAATAACTTCAAAACTATCACGAATCAATTGATCGTCATCACATAAAAGTATTCGCATCCTTAAGCCCCCCTTTGTAGTGGCAACACACAAACAAGTGTAAAATAACTGTTACTTTGAACACTAAAATTCCCGCCGAGTGATTCAATCCGTTTGCGCATATATTTTAGACCAAAACCATCACCATGTGAACCCTCAATAACCCCATCATTTTTTACCATTAAGCGTACCACAGCACCAGTGACCAAAAGTTCTACCTCAACCAATTGGGCCTGACTATGCTTTTGAACATTTGTCAAACTTTCTTTTAAAACGGATATCAAAATATGCCAGTGATGGGCACCAAGTTTAAGTAGGTCGCCGCTTTGCTTAAAATTTACTTTGGCAAACTCAAAAGCCTCGGCGAGTTCTTTAAACGCATCAAACCCATTCACTTCCTTAGGATTTGTCCCTTGAACCGTCTCTTTCAACCGCGTCACCGATGATTCTAAACGTTGCTTTAATGCAATAAACATCTTATCCTCCAACAAATCTTTAGCATTGCTTTCTAAAGCGCGAAGCGCTAAGACAGCCCCAGTTAGTTCATGTCCTAAATCATCGTGGAGTTTTTGAGCGATGCGGTCACGTTCACTGAGCGCACTGACGCGTGACAACTCATCTTGTGTCTTCAAAATCATATCGTGTTCTTGTTCTAAATTATAAAGTTTAATCCGTGCTCGATCGATGGATGATTTCTTACTTTCAAGTTCACTGTTCCAGATCAACAACAAAAATCCAGAAAAAAGCATCAACACAACCATCAATAACATGGTTGCATCTAAAAAAAAGAATCCAAACCATAGCAGAAAGGCGATAAACACACTGTAAAGCTTTCCGTAAAAAAGCATCATCAGTAAAGTCGGTAAAACAAACAACGCTGCTTCATTAAATACCATTAAGACAATCAAATATACGGTAAGATCGATACCGATTAATGCACAATTAAATCCAAATCGCAACCTTACAACTAAGACTGCTATACTCAGCGTAAAAAGGAAAAAAACCGCAGGTTCCTGCGGTTGTAAAAAGACAATCATAAAGCCATAGAGTAATCCAATCAGTGCATAGAGTCCATGGGTTGGGTCAACAAACTGTTTAGACATCACTCAAATCTCCTTTTAGAGCCAACGGTTAAGAATATTATAGCAAAGGAGATAAGAATAGACAAGGCAATAAGTGCCGTTAGATAACGCGTATCATTCACAAGTTCAATCCCATAAGCATACCAATAAGTCGGCAAAACAACAGCGATTCGTCGAATCTGATTTGGCATAAACGCTAGCGGATAACTCATACCTCCAAGCAATGCCAATAAGTTAGCAACCACACTATAAACCGCGACCGATGTTGCATAGGACTTAAAGAAGGTGTGCCAAAACAATGAGAAACTTAATGATAGAAAAGCAAATGCCGTAAAGAACAACAATACCCAAAGATAAAACCCAAATGCTCCGCGCCATGATACTTGTGCTAAAATCCAAAACAACACGACTTGAATCATCAAAACTAGCATATATGCAGCAATATGCCCTAATAAATAGTCACGATGAGAGGTTGGAGATGCTGCTATACGAATCACCGTTTTATATTGGCGATCCTCAATCACTTGTTTCGTGAGTAAAAACGCTGAAAACATCAAAACCAGTCCAAACAACCCAAATCCAACTAAAGGTATCTCATCACCAATTTGAGGCAACAAAATTAAAACAATAGGAAACAACAACATTAAGAAAAGCATTAACCGTTGTCTTACAATTCTTTTTAAGGCTAACTCAAAGACGGCAACCATTATACCACCCGCTTTGTGAGTTTTATTAAAAATAACCCTGCAAGTATTGTAATACCTACTAACATCCCTAAAAATTGTATACCTTGCTCAAAATTACCCTCAATCCATGCGTTTGAAGATGTAAAGGCCCAAGCAATCGGCGTTGAATACTTCTCTAATATTTCCGTTAAACTATTTTCTGGAAGTTGGAAAAACAACCCAGAAAGCATGGTCCCACCAATTGCATAAAGTGTTATCGCAGCCTGCGCCTTATTCGCTTTTTTCAAGAAAATAATCAATACCGCCGCAAGTAGTTGCGCAAACATCACCGAAAATAAAAACACTACAAGAATCAATCCCCAGTTTGGAATACGAACGCCAAACACTATTACAACATAAGATAAAATAACCAGCGATTGTAAAAAACTCACCAATGTACTAAAAAACAAATTTGCTAAAATGAACTTCGTCGGACGAATGGGTGCTGCAAACAAACGGTTTTTAAAGGGTTTATAAAAATCATGCTCCATCCCTTCAAACGTATACGCCGCCCCAAACACCTGAAACATAAAGATGTATACCAATCCAATATAGAGCGCAGCTTCTTCTTGTACAGCCCCATTTTCAACACTAATATAGGTATTAATCGTCAATAGCGCTAACGGCAGTCCAATGAGAATAATATGTCCTAAATAATCTTTTAAAACGCGCAATCCATAAAACCGTAACATTTAATCCACCGCCCCATCTCGCAAGGACTTCCCAGTCAGCATCAAGAAGACATCCTCAAGGTTAGCCTGTGCATTTTGAACATTTACAATGGTCTCTTTAGAAAGCAATGCTATAAGTTGGTCTAATACACTGGCACCAGGTTGTAAAACAATGTGATATCTCGCATGTTCAAGTTTAACCTCTTTAACATCGGAAAGATTACGTAACGCTTTCAAGGAACCTTCACTCGGTGACTTAACATCAATCATCACAATTTGTTCGCCTTGTATTTTATCGATCAACTCAGCAACCGTGCCTTTGGCAATAATATGTCCTTGATCGATGATATATACGCGATCTGAAATCGATTGAACCTCTTCAATATAATGTGATGTGTAAATAATCGCAGTGTCTGATTGCTTCGCGAGTTCTTTAACAAACTCTAAAATATAATTTCTGCTTTGCGGGTCTATTCCAACCGTTGGTTCATCCATAATAATAAGCTCAGGTTCATGGAGTAAAGCACATCCAATATTTAGTCTTCGCTTCATTCCGCCTGAATATCTTTTTGGTAGATCGTTCAAACGATTCTCAAGTCCGATTAATGCTGCAACTTCTTTGATACGTTTTTGTAACGCTTCACCTTTTAACCCATATAATTTCCCGAAAAAGCGCAAGTTTTCATACGCACTTAAATCTTCATACACGGTAATTTCTTGGGTTACAAGACCGATACGTCTACGCAACTCAATATTTTTACCGTTTTGCTGCTTACCAAACACAAGTACATCACCTTGATCAACATCATGAAGCCCAACAATTGCATTAATTGCCGTGGTTTTTCCAGCACCATTTGGACCGAGTAATCCAACCACTTCACCTTTTTTGACATCGAGTGTTAAATAATCTAATGCCAATCTTTCTCCTTTATAACGCTTAATAACATTTTTCATTTCTACTATCATCAAATCA
>SKGE01000054.1 GCA_007117625.1 Candidatus Izemoplasma sp.
ATTTTAGCGGTTTCATTATTGCACAAAGGCGTTACAGGTAAACGCTATTCAACCTTGATTGAGTATTTTAAAAAGGATTAGACTTAAAACCTAAAAACTAGCTTTTTTAGCTAGTTTTTTTATTTTTAGAAGATGTAATTGATAACACTATCAGTATGTAAACGTATTTTGTTTTTACTTTTGATAAATTGTTATATAATAATGATATATATTAGTTTGAAATACAAATTAGATAGGGTGATAGCGATGTCTTACGATTTATATTTTACGCTTGGTTTCCTCGGTATTATCAGTTTTGCCATGTTGATTGGCTTTTTACGCGGATTTAGAAATTCGTTATATAGCTTCTTGGTTAAACTGGCATTTTTTGCTATATTCTTTTTAACCCTCAACCTTGTTGTTAACTCGTTGTGGACAATGACTTTACCTGGAATTGCAGGGGTTGTATCAGCGATTGTGCCAGGTACGACGAATGTCAACTCTTTAGATGAGGCCTTGCCGATTGTATTGGCAGAATTATTAGGTGGTTCTTTAGGTGATACGGCGACGCATCCAGAGTTGCTTGCATTTATTTCTGGAATTGGTATATTCATTGTAAAAATAGTCTATACCATTGTGTATTTTACAGGAATTTACATTATTTGGAGACTGATATTCTTTATCTTTCGAATCATTGTCTTCTCAAAATCTGAAAAAACCATGAAAACGCGTGCTATGGGTGCCGGTGTTGGGGCCTTAAACGGTGTCTTGTCAATTTTTGTGATGCTGATTGTGTTTGGTGGAATCATGAGTATCGCGGAAAGCTTTGCTAGTTTAGCAAGTGACTCAGAGATTACTGCTGAATATATTGAGTTTGAAACGCTTAATGATGGTGGGACCCAAGTTGCCGTTGGTGACTTAGATGGAACGGTAGAGATGCTTCAAGATATCGTTAATGGTTTTAACAACAACCCTTTTGTAAGCGCTGCGAATGCGATTAAGATTACTGGTGATTCTGACGTTAGTCGTGCAGCGCATATATATTTATTTGATTCAGTATTTTCATTTAATTACCGAGAAAAAGAAATTTCAATTCGTAAAGAGATAGAAATTGTTGCTGAAATCGGTGGGATTATATATCAGTCTGAGTTTACTGAGGATAATAATATTGCGGCTGTAAAACCTGATGAGGTTCGCGATGTTTTTTCAAGTTTGTCACGTTCAGACTTATTTACGTCATTGCTACCTTTAGGTATTGAACTAGGCGCTGCTTATTCAGAGATAGACTTAGATGAACTTTTAGAAGATCATGAAATTGATTTATATGAAATTGACTGGGCGAAGGAAGTAGAACAGCTTGGTGCAGTTGTTTATGTACTTGTCGATATTATTCATACGGCCGGCTTAGTTGATGAGGAAACCGAATTAGAAACGGTAACTTTTGATGCGTACAAGGTTAGCGAGTTTTTTAATGAGATGTCTGAATCTGAGTTAATTACGCTTTCTGCGTATGTAGCGATGAATCCGTTACTTGAGCAAATGGGTTCTGATGCACAAGCAATTATTACCGTACCAGAAGATATGGACTGGAAAGAAGAGTTTCAAGCCATGGGTGACATTGTGAGTGAAATCGTTCGTACCGGGGTTACAATCGGTGATTTCCAAGATGGCGATCCAATGAACTTACTGACTGTGATGAATACGTTTGACTTTGTGGTTATGCTAGAATCACGGTTGTTATCACATGCGATGGTAAACATTTTAGAAGGACGTGCGGACATCGATGGATTAGATATTATCGTTGTTCCTGTAGGTTTAGATTGGTTTGATAAAGAGGATGGAGAACTTCTAAAAATCTTTAGAGGATTTAACGAAATTGCAGAAGTTGCAAGTACCATTAGCTTTGAAGATGATTTTGATTTGAACTTTATTCAAGAGTTAAGTATTCAATCAATTAATACTTTGATTGCTTCAGAGGTGTTAGAAGCAACGATTGGAAACTTGATCATTGATGAGATTGGTGATGTATTAACCATTCCTTTATCGGCGCAAAAAGAAATAACCACCATTAAAGGAGATGTCATTCAAATTGTTTTAGGAACAGAGATTTCGAAGATTTTTGATGCGATCAGTGTCTTTGCAATTGATGATTTTAATAACCTCGAGTTTGGTATGTCGCTCTTACAATCACTTGCGATTGACGATGATGAAAACCGTTATATTCTAAATGAAGCTAAAGCAGCTAAACTATTCGGAGAAGATGCTTCACAAATTATCCATGCAACCTTGTCGACAATGCTTTTTGACTTAATGGATGATGCCGAAGGCAACGATGTCTTAGTCGTTCCTTATAAAAATGCCGGTGACGAGCCGATTCAGTATATAGAAGATGATATACGCTATATTGAGAGTGATGAAATAATTAATGTTTTACGGGCTGTTTTATTGCTAGGTATTGATGATTTTGAAGATATCGAGAGTTTAGACATTGATCGTTTGATCGATCATGCCGAGGTGATTTTACAAGCGGCCATTTTACATGCGACCTTATCAAATCAGTTATTTGACTTTATGGATGATGGTGAAGATAGCTTTATCGTGGTTCCTCATTTAGATGCAGAAGGTGAACCGATTCGTTTATTAGTCGGTGAAGGCGAAGTCTTTACTTGGAATTCTGAAAGTATGGAGTTCACGTATATAGAATTAGAAGAGATAACCGCTTTATTAGATGCGTTAAAGTATTTAGAGCTCACTGATTTTGATGCGATTGCGGATGATTTTGATTTGGATTTAAGTTTATTAGTCGAAGAAGATGATTCGATTACTCCGATTTTAGATTCAGCAATCATTCACGCATCTGTGTCAAAACAAATTCTTGACCTTGATGAAAGTGACGATCCTGATGGTACGTTGGTTGTACCTTATTATAAAGCTCCAGAAAATGGAGACCCAGCAACACTTATTCGAGTTAATGTAGGAAGTGGTGACACGCTTACAACTTACATTGTTAAGGAAGAAATTCAGGCTTTATTGAATGCTTTTGATCTAATTATGGACGAAGGTAGTATTGATGATTTTGACCCTGACTTTGATATTAGCATTTTAGTGGAAGAAGAAGGCGTAACCCCAGTGCTAAAATCAGCGATTATTCATGCAACCATCTCACGCCAAATTTTTAAGCTGGATGAAAGTGATGACCCAGATGGTACGATTGTAGTGCCTTACTATAAAGCACCTGAAAATGGCGATCCAGCTGAGTTGATTAGATTGTCAGTAGGCTTTGGGGAAACCGACCCTGATAACAACGATGCTTCAATGCACACAAACTTCTTAGTAAAAGATGAGATCCAAGCGCTTATCAATGCTTTTGATGTGATTATGGAAGGTGGCAGTATCGATGATTTCGATACCGATTTTGATATTAGCATTTTAGTGGAAGAAGAAGGCGTTACTTCAGTCTTAAGTTCGGCGGTTATTCATGCTACCATCTCACGTCAAATTTTTAAACTCGATGAAAGTGATGACCCAGAAGGTACGATTGTAGTACCTTATTACAAAGCACCAGAAAATGGCGATCCAGCCGAGTTGATCAGGTTATCAGTTGGCTTTGGAGAAACAGACTCCGATAATGATGATGCCCCAATGCATACGAATTTTATTATTAAAGAAGAAATTCAAGCATTGATTAATGCATTTGATGTGATTATGGAGGATGGAGGTATCGACGACTTCGATACCGATTTTGATATCAGCATTTTAGTGGAAGAAGAAGGCGATATAACATCAGTATTAAATTCTGCCGTAATCCATGCGACGATATCGCGTCAAATCTTTAATTTGGATGAAAGCGATGACCCTGAGGGAACCATTATCGTGCCACATATTAAACTTCTTGAAGATAACTCGAGTGAAGATATTCGCTTTGTCTTAGGATTCGGTGAAACAGATAGTGATAATAATGATGTTTCTATGGCTACAACGTTTATCTCGAAGAGTGAAATTCAAGCAGTTATTAATGCGTTAGACCTTATTATGGAAGGTGGGACCCTAGATAGCTTTGAGGGTGACTTTGATATAAGCTTACTCGTTGAAGAAGGCGATGATATTACCTCAGTATTAAGTTCGGCGATAATTCATGCAACCATTTCTAGACAATTGCTGAATCTTGATCAGAGTGACGACCCTAATGGGCTCATTGTTATACCGTATTATGATGCAGCGGATATTAGTGATCCAAAAGCCATTCGTTTCCGTGTCGGGTTTAATGAGACGGATGTATTTGGAAATGATAAGGAAACAGTCTATATTACAAAAGCAGAAATTCAAGCGGCCATCAATGCTTTTGATGTAATATTTGATGGAAGTTTTAGTGAATTTACTGGAGATATTGCTTTATCTACTATTTATGACCCAGATGAGGAAGTCAATGAAATTGAAAAGTTGTTGAAATCAGCTATTATCCATGCGACTTTCTCAAAACAAATCATCGATTTAGATGACTGGGATGACCTCGGTCAAACAAGTACGAATGCTACGGTTATCGTGCCGTTTTATAAACAACCAGAAAATGGAAATCCAGCCGATCAAATTCGCGTCTTAATTATGGAAGCACAAAACGATGCTGATACTGGCGAATCTTTAGAGACTGAGTATATTGTTAAATCTGAAATTGAAGATATCATTCATGCACTTCATATTATTATGGATGAAGAGGATGATAGCTTAACAGCGTTTACAGGTGATGTAGATCTTAGTAAACTATTAGAAGATAATAATGCAGAGGAAGTTTTACAATCTGCAGTCATTCAAGCAACTGTATCCAATCAAGTGCTTAAAATTGAAGCCGATGGAAATGTCATCGTGCCATTCTTAAGTGGAGATTCAAATGAAAAACAAATCCGAATTTCTGTCTCACATGCGACCGTGAACTTTGAATATATTGAACGTACTGAACTCGTAAATTTAATCGATGCTTTAAATATTTTAGGTGATAATGATATTACCGAGTTTGGTGGAAGCATTTCACTCTCACTCATTTATGCACCAGATTCAGATCCCGCTTTAGATGTTGATGAACGCGACACCATGCTTGCATCTGCCATCATTCACGCAACGCTTTCGGATCAACTCTTTGGTGTAGAAAACGATGGTAACTTAGTGATTCCTGTGACGATTGAGCGTAATCATAACACCATCGATGCGTTTGTAGAAGAAGTTCGACTAGAGACCAATTCTGATGGAAACTTAAACCAATTTATTACTCAAATAGAAATTAAACATTTAATTGAAGTTATTCATTTGTTTGGCATTGACGATGTCAGTGAGTTTGATGGTGAGTTCAATTTAGAAGTGCTCGATGGAGATGGTCAAGATATCTTACTCGCATCAGCTTCAATGCACGCAACGATTTCTAAAACACTTTATGATTTACATGAAGATGCTGCCATCGTCTTACCGTTTATATCACAACACGGTTCACGTACGGTACGCTTTGATTTCGACAGTATCGATTATGTAACTGAGTTTGAGATTCGTAAGCTCATCGATGCCTTTATCGTTATGGAATATACCGATTTAAGTAGTTTTGGCGATGAACCACTTGATTCTACAAAATTCTTTGATGAACGCGATGTCATCTTGTTATCAGATGTTATCCATGCAACCTTGTCACGTGAAATGTTAGATGCAAGTCAAAGTGGTATGTTAATCATCCGCGATTACTATGATGATTTAGGAGATTTAAATGATGTGACCAATCAAATTCGCATCACGACAACTGGTGATATCATCTACGTCGACCGAGACGAAGTTGATGGTGTCATGGAAGCGCTAGAAATTTTAGGTCTGACAGACTTTAATAACATTGTAATTACACCAGGTGTCATCTTTGCAGAAGGTGTCGACTTTGAAGACCTAATCAATGCTTCGGTTACGATGCAAGCGACCATCTCTAAGACATTCTTAGAAGATGCAGGCGCACTAGATGATGCGGCACTTGATCCACTTGTAGCCAGTTCGCCTCAACTTGTTGTACCAAATGACTTTAGACAAGATATATTGGTAACAATTTTCAATAATGTTACTGAAGATTATGAACAAGTTACGCGTAAACAAATCGAAAAAGATGAATTGATTAATATGCTAACTGGTATTCAAATACTCGTTAATGCTGATGAGAACTATGAAGACTTTGGTGATGATTTTAGTGCTGAAGCAATTACACAGTTAGAAGACGATGACATTGAAACGATGCTAGAAAGTGCATCTATCCACGTTACGATTCACAATATGTTACGCGGAAATGCAAACATTGATATTCCTGACCGTGCAACAGAAAGCTTATACGAAATTCAAGAGGCTGAAATTATTACGGCAATTGAAGTGCAAAAATTCATCAAATCAGTCTTTACCCTAGGAGAAACATCATTTACCGATGCAAACTTCGATTTCCAAACCATTGCTGGACTCGATGAAGAAGATCGTGAAATTATTCTTGACTCACTGATCGTTCAAAATACCTTGACACCAGCAGTAAATAACGCCATTACCGTATATCAAGCGAGTATCTTCCCTAATACTTACACGGTACCTAACAGCTATTATCACGACGATGATCCAGGTACATTCTTTACAGGTGAAGGTATTAACAACGTCATTAAAGAAATCGATGAAGACGTGACTGATTAATTCAAAAAATGTGGAGACTTCGGTTTCCACATTTTCTTTTGTATTAAGGATACAAACTGCTGTATCTATGATAAAATAGCAATTGAGGTGATTTTTATGAAATTTCAAGAATATAACTATGAACGACCAAACATGGAGACGTTCACATCGATGTTTAATGCTGCCTTAGAGAGTTTTGAAAACGCCGAAACTGTTTTAGCTCAAGAAGCAGCTATAGACACGATTAACAAACTTCGTTTTGATTTTCAAACGATGCAAACATTGGTATCGATTAGACATTCAATCAATACCAAAGATGAGTTTTACGATAAAGAACAAACCTTTTTTGATGAAAACGGACCGCGTTTTGAACAACTCAATAACAAGTTCTACAAAGCACTATCCAATACAAAGTTCGTTAACGAACTAAAAGAAAAGAAAGGTGCGCTACTGTTTCAACAAGCTGAACAGTCGTTAAGGACTTTTAATGATGCTATTCTTGAAGACTTGCAAAAAGAAAACAGCTTAGTTAGCAAATACGACAAACTTATGGCATCTGCAGAAATTGATTTTGAAGGTGAGATTCGAAACTTGAGCCAAATGGCACCTTTCTCACAACATAAAGACCGTGATACTCGTAGACGTGCGAGTGCAGCTATCTCGAAGTTTTTTAGTGATCATGAAGAAACATTCGACGATTTATATGATGAACTTGTAAAAGTTCGCTCAACCATTGCGGAAAAGTTAGGTTATGAAAACTTTATTGAGCTTGCGTATGATCGATTAGGGAGACTTGACTATGGTCCAGATGATGTGTCGAACTATCGTAAACAGGTTAAAGAAACGATTGTGCCTTATGTAAAAACGTTAGTTGAACGCAAAGGGAAACGTTTAGGTATTGAAAAGATGAAGAGTTATGATTTAGCATTAGAGTTTTTAAGTGGCAATCCAACCCCAAAAGGGAAAAAAGATTGGCTGGTAAATCAAGCACATACAATGTATACAGAGATGAGTAAAGAAACCAAAGAATTCTTTGAGTTTATGATGGATAAAAACTTAATGGACTTAGAAGCGAAAAAAGGTAAATCCGGTGGAGGATACTGCACCTATATTCCGAACTATGAATCACCGTTTATCTTCGCGAACTTTAACGGAACATCACACGATGTTGATGTTTTAACCCACGAAGCGGGACATGCATTCCAAGTTTACATGAGTCGTCACCATGAGGTGCCTGAATATATGTGGGCAACGCTTGAGGCGAGTGAGATTCACTCGATGAGCATGGAGTTTTTTGCATGGCCATGGATTGATAAGTTCTTTAAAGAAGATACTGAGAAATACAAGTTTTCTCATTTAGCAGGTGCGCTTAGTTTTATTCCTTATGGTGTGGCAGTCGATGAGTTTCAACATCGTGTTTATGAAAAACCTTCGATGACAAAAGAAGAGCGAAAACTGACGTGGCGTGAAATTGAAAAAACATACTTACCATATAAAGAATATGATAACGATCCATTTTTAGAGCGCGGTGGCTTTTGGTTTAGACAAGGTCACATTTATGCAGTACCTTTTTACTACATTGATTATACACTCGCTCAAGTTTGTGCCTTCCAGTACTGGGTTAAGGCGCAAGAAAACCATCAAAATGCATGGCAAAGCTATTTAGAGCTTTGTAAAACCGGTGGATCAAAATCATTTTTAGGCTTGTTAAAGGTTGCTGGATTGAAAAATCCGTTTGATGATGGTTCTATCGCGACAACGATTCCACCGCTTAAAAGCTTTTTAGATGGTATCGATGATACGAAACTATAAAAAAATCCCATTAACTGGGATTTTTTTCTGCTAAAAAGGTCTCTATGTGTTTCAATGTCTCTCCGAGTGTTCCCATCATGACTGCGTGATCACCATTTTTAAGCGTTATCATTTTAGTGTTTTCTCCTAAACTACTTCTTAGGTTATTGGCTAGTTTTATAGGTACTGTTTTATCTTTTTCACCGTGAATCATTAATGTTTTGACTTGAACTTGTTTTAAACGCGCTTTATCGAAGCGATACCTATGACAAACACGAACAATATCTTCGAGATTTCGTTGCATCTTCATTTCTCTTAAATAATACTGTAATCGGCCTTTTGGGGGTTTATTTTTGTGATAATGTGTTTTGATAAGATGTTTTTTTAGGCGCCGGTCATTACCGTTTTGTTTCCAGGTTTCGATATCATCAACATTTTTCTGAGATATCGATGAACAAGCTTCAACCGCATTAGAGTTTGTGAAAGCGTAGCTACCTAGTAAAATTAACTGGTTCATCTTTGAGGGATTGTTTAAGGCGTAATCTAGCGCTACTAAACCACCTAGACCCCAACCAAGAAGCGCAAAACGGTTGATACCGATTGCGTCGGTAAAATAGTCTACGTCTTTGGCTAAATCTTTAATAGATCGAATAGGCGTTAAGTACGACGAGTTTCCAAACCCTCTAAGATCTATGGCGTAAAGGGTATATTGTTCGCTTATTGTCTCTAACAAAAAGTCAAAGTTTCTTGAAGAAGCATAGTTATCATGTAGTAAAATAATGATATCGGAACCGCCTTGTCGAAAGCGATACGACAGGGTTTCTTTGCTTTTGATAAAAATTTCTTTGCGTTCTACTCGATACATTGTGAACATCCTTTCAAAAGGTGCTACAATAAGTATAGCATCTTTTTGTCAGAGATGTAAAAAACTTGTTTTATAATTGTGATGAAAGGTGGTGTGCCCATGAAAAGAATCTTAAAAATAGTCAGCTACGCGATTTTTATCGGGTTCAGCTACCTGTTTATTTTTGCAGTACTCGTCTATAAGGTACATCAGCCGCTTCCGACTGATCTTTCCTATGATGTATCAACGTTTAAAACAACTGCTTCAGGTGAAACCTATGCGTACTTAGTTGAAGAACGGTATCATGCCTTAGAAGTTCGTCTTGCTTTGATTGAAAAAGCCCAAGAAACGATTGATGTGTCTTACTATGCGATGCACCCGAATCAATCCCGTGATATATTTTATGGAGCTTTGTTAGAAGCGGCTGAGCGTGATGTGATGGTGCGGATTATTGTCGATGGCTTTATTGAGGGTGGTGTTTTTGGAGACCGTGAAATTGTTGATGCCTTGATTGCGCATGAAAATATTACTTTTAGTTATTATGAACCTGTCAATTTGCTTCGTCCATATGCGATTCAAAACCGTTTACACGATAAGTTACTGCTTATTGATGATCAGTATGGTCTAACAGGTGGGCGTAATATTGGTGACCGCTATTTTATGGACTTAGATGATTCAAGAGACATGGTGCATGACCGTGATGTTTTAATCTTTGGGTTAGACCATCATGAAACAGTTATTACCATGCGCGAGTATTTTGATACGCTTTTTAATAGTCGATATTCAGCGGTCCAAACTGCAAGAACAAGTTCTAATAACGATGAAATCGCAGAAAACTTAAGAGCAATTTATCGAGATTATGTAAAAGATTATGATTTTACCGCCATCGAAAACACGATACTGAATGGTGCGATACTTGTCAATCGTGCCACATTCATCCACAGTCCTTTAAACCGTATGCAAAAACATCCAGTTGTACTAGAAACTATGCTTGCACTTGCAGAGGATTACGATACTGTTTTTGTTCAGTCTCCGTATGTTATTTTAGACCGTGCGATGCGTGAAATGTTTAATGATTATGATGATAAAACGATTACTATCCTAACGAACAATTGGATTAACAATCCAAACATTTTTGCCGTGAGTGGCTATATGAGAATTCGTAATGATCTAGCCGCAACGACAGATTTATACGAATATTATGGTGAGATTGGTATCCATAGTAAGACAATTTTAATGGGTAGTGATATATCAGTTATAGGAAGTTTTAATATTGACCCAAGAAGTGCTTTTTTAAGTACCGAAAGCATGATTGTCATTTACTCTGAAACATTTACTAGTCACATGTATGATACGGTAGATACGTACATAGCAGATAGCTATCGCGTTGATGCATCCGGTGATTACATTGAGCAAGATGGAAGCGTTCCGAGCGAAGCATCTCGTTTGCGTAAAATCGCCGTGCGCATTACAATGGGTTTAACATGGTTTTTTGATGAAATGTTATAGGAGTGGTCTGATGTTTAAATATCTACTAATAGGGATAGGAATGGTATTTATGATATCTGGATGTAGTACGAGCGATGATGCAATTAATATGGGAAATATCGATGAGCACCTCGGCAAAGAAAATGTTCAATATGTAGAACTTCGAGAAGTCTCTGAAATGGCTACTGCTGGGTA
>SKGE01000018.1 GCA_007117625.1 Candidatus Izemoplasma sp.
AATAGGAAAATAAAAAAGAGTAGCCGTTAAACCAGTAGAGGTTTAACGGCTATTTTTTTTGAATAGGTTTGATGCAATTTGGTGAATCGTTTCGAACATCATTTACAGTTTTAGAAACTTGCTTGTGCGTCATTAAGCTTGCATCATAGGGTGTTAGAAGTTTCTTTAGCTTTATTGGATCGTTGATTTTTGGGTTGAGATAGTCATAAATGCTTTCTTTATCCAAGATTACCGGCATTCTAGTATGTATGTTGCTAAGCATAGTGTTAGCTTCAGTGGTGACGATTGCAGTGTGGTGATACCAACTGCCATCTTCCAAAATGTTGGTACTGTAGATTCCCGCAAGCGCCACGATATTCCGATTTTTTAGGGTAAAATAATACGGTGTTTTATTGGATTGATGCCACTCGAAAAAGCCATCTGATAATATAATGCACCTTTTGCGGCTGAAAGAATCTTTAAAGCTCTTTTTATGATCGATGGTTTCACTTCTAGCGTTGATGATTTGTGTTTTTTTTGTTTTTTCCCAAGGTGGCAAGAACCCCCAATTAAGATAGCCTAGCCGGTTCTCTTTACCATCGTTGATAATCGCTAATACTTGTTGGCTAGGGGCGATATTATATCTAGGGATGTTTAGATTTTTTGGCATAGTTTTAATCTTAAAGGAATTTTCAAGATAAGATTCGAGCGTTTTTAAGTCAACAGTTAAAGTGAATCTGCCACACATCGTATCACTACTCCTCTTTATCGATACTGCTAAGTAATGCTTCTACTACGTTAGGATCAAATTGAGTGCCTGAGAACTTTTTGAGTTCTTCTACTGCATAATCTCTACCTGGTGCTTTACGATATGAACGATCTGATGTCATGACTTCATATGCATCCGCAACGGCCAGAATTCTTGATATTAAAGGGATTGCTTTTCCACGGAGCTTATTGGGATAACCTTGTCCGTTGTACCATTCATGGTGGGACAATGCATACTCTGCTAGATTAGAATACTCGTCAGCTGATCTTAATATTTGATAACCGTTAATGGTATGCTTCTTGATTATTTCTCTTTCGGCTTTGGTTAGTTTTGATGGTTTATTTAAGATTGAGTCGGGCATTGTAATTTTGCCAATATCATGTAATGTTCCTGCGAGATACAGTTCGTCAAGAGTATCTTGGTTTAAACCCATAGCTTGGCCTATACGAACCGATATTTTTCCTACGCGTTCAGAGTGAACGTGTTCTTCAATGTATTTATCTGTCAAAGCTTTAAGAATACTTTGAATAGATTTGCTGCGGAGGCTCTTGCCTTCGATTGATTTGCGCTTGTACATTATATCTTCAGCGTCTTTCATCAAAATACCAATGTCTTTTTTGTCAGATACTTTTACGCTGTAACCAATCGATGCAGTGACATCAACGTTAGCGATTTTTATGGTTTTAATCGCGTCATTGAGACGAAGGCGAATTTTATCGCACGCAGGTGATGATGTGTTTGGAAGAATAATGCCATACTCATCGCCCCCAATTCTTGCAATGATATCATCTTCTCGACAAGTTTTTTTAATTGCTTCGGCAATGGCAATGAGTGCTTCGTCTCCTGCTTTATGTCCGAAAGCATCGTTAAGGAGTTTTAATCCGTTAACATCTAAGATCATAACACCAAAAGGGTAGTTTCTTTTAGTGTTTAGACGTTTTAGCTCTTCTTCAAAAAATCTTCGATTATAAAGACCTGTTAGATAGTCATGAAAACTGAGGTATTCTATGGTTTCTAAATAGTGAACTTTATCAGTAATGTCTCTTCCAATACCAACAATTCCAGTAACTTTATTTTGATGGATAATTGGAGATAAAGAGGTTTGATAATGACGCTCTTCTCCATTGATTTGGCTTGACCATTCATAAGTAGTGCTTTCAAAGCCTAACGCGATTTTAGCATGCTTCTCATGCACTTTAGCTTGTGCTTCACCTAATATTTCTGTAAAGGTTTTTCCGAGAAATATTTTTGAGTTAAGGTTATTCTTCTTTAGCCATTTCCCATAGACTGCTCGATGTTTTAGGTTCGGATCAAGTTCAAAGATAATATCGTCTGTTGAATTGACAAGTTGGTTAAAACGGAGGTTTTCATTTTTTAGTTTCTCTTGCGTTTTGAATACTTTTAGCTCTAGATGTTTTTTTTCAGTGATATCTTCGTAGGTACCCAAAACACCGATGAGCTCTCCTTTAGGTGTTTTTAACGGGTATTTACTAGTTCTTAACCAAATGGTTTTCCCGTCTGGTGTGGTTTGTGGTTCTTCATAGTTAATTTTTGCTTTTTGCTTTTTAAGTACTGCTTTGTCGTCATTGGTATAAAGGTCTGCTTGCTCTATCCATGTCAAATCATAATCAGATTTACCGATTAAATCATCAGGATCATCCAAATCAGCATCTTGGGCAAACATTTTGTTCACTCCGAGATAGTTTAGGTTTGTATCTTTCCAAAAGACTCTAACATTAATGGTATCTAAAACGGTTCGCAGCATGTGTTGTGATCGTTCTAACTTGTTTTGATATCGAATGCGTTCAGTAACACTCCAAAGAATATTGGCGAATGTTTTTAATAGTTTAGACTCGTCAGGATGATAGTTTCGATGCGTTGTAACAGAGTCAAAACCAACAAAGCCTTTACAGCCGTTTTGCGTCATCATCGGAACGGTTAAGATTGTTTTTATCTTTTGACTTAAAAGTAAGTTTTTCACAGTTCCATCAGGCATATTCGGAACGTCTGGAATGAAGACTGATTCGCCTTTAGCATGAATGTCATACCAACCGGTTAGTGTCTTAATTGGTATGTTTTGGAGGTTTTGCATTTCAGGTGTTATGTTTTCAGCACACCATTCGTGTGTATTCGAGGTTGTTTTGTGTTTGAGGTCGTAGTGAAAAATATACGTTCTTTCACAGTTTAGAAGTTTTCCTAAGATGTTCAATGCATTGTCTATTGCGCTATCAATATCGTTTGGACTGGCATCTAAAAGACTAGAAGACATTTCTATTAAAGCATCTTGTAAGACTATTGGTCTTGTTTGGCTATGTTTTACCATCAACATCACCTCTTATGTTAAGTATAGCACTGTTTAAAAAAAATGGTATAAATTTCAATATCGAATAGTAATAGTGGCTATAATTTTGACATGTGGGCGAACCGTACTCTTTATAGATAAAAAGACATAATAGATGGATTCTATTATGTCTTTTTGCTTAATCCTTTTAAGTAGTTTTAAATATTGTTTTAAAGGTTGCTAGGGCACCCAATGATAACCATAAGGTTAAGATGAAGTAGCGAACACTATCAAGTATAAGGGTTCCAAGTTCACCAGTGTTTCCATAAGGTAAGACGATTTTTAAACCTTCTTGTAAGATGAGTGCAACGATTAATCCTATAAGATATTTAATGATTTGTGTTGGCCATGGAGCTTTTTCTTTATAGTCAACATATTTAAGTTCAATTTGATGTCCTATTGTTAACCCCAAAATTGATCCAAAAGCAATATAAAGATTTCTATCTAGGACGAAGAATAAAGCGATGAAGAAAATTGCTAGTCCAATGTATACAATGGTAAATGGTGGCAAAGAGATTTTTGGTTTTAGATAAACAATGCCGTAATAAACAGCTGCGGCAAGTGCAAAACCAGCGATGACGTCTGAGAGATAATGTTGCCCTAGATATACGCGTGAAATACCAACTAAAAGCGCCATGATAAAAACAGTCGGTGTAATCCATTTTTTTATTTTACCAAAGCGCTCATGTATTAAAAGAGCCATGATTCCAGCGTTACTTGAGTGTGCACTTGGCATTGCATATCCATAGGTTTCTTCTCCAATAGATGTGATTCCATCTTGGGTGTAAGGTCTTTCTCTAGCGATAATATTTTTTATAATATCATTGATCCCTAATGTAAATAGGAAAATGGTCATAAAACGATACCCGAAACGTTTATCATAAAGCCACCATAAAAGCGTTCCAGCAACAAGGAAAACCAAGTCGCCTCCAAACTCTGTGATAAAACTAAAAACGCCATCTAAAAATCCATTTCGTATACTTTGAAACCATTCAACAATTGATAAATCCATAAATATTCTCCATATGGTTTTTTTTACTTAAAAGATACCATAATCTAACCCTTCAGTCAAAGCATTAGGCTATAATTATTGTATGATGGAACTGTTTTGTTGTAGGTAGTGAAGATATAATTGCTTTGAAAGTATGGGACAATTATGATAAAGATATCATACCAATTCGAGGTGATAGCATGAAAAAAACGATTGTGTTAAGTTTAATAGTATTGTTTAGCTTTTTGTTGTCTAGTTGTGATGACAACGCTAAGACCAGGAGCTTTTTTCAAGAAAACTACACGATTTCTCATAGACAAGTCCACCATATTCGTGTGGGAACGATTTACAATTACGACCCGATGCGTGCTTCACAAACTGTTGTTGATTCGCTTGCTGATTTGCATGGGTTCTTTGAAACCCATCAAGGTGTGATTGATTTTGATACGAGTTATGGCGGGGATAATCCATCATTTTCAGTGTTAGCCGAACAATATGACGAAGGTTTTTTTGAAACCAATGGGGTGATTATTCTCATTATTGATGAAGGCAGTGGCTCGATTCGTCATCATGTCAAAGGACTTGAAGTGAATGAAGATATGCTTATGATTTTGTTAGAACGTGAAGTGCCTGAAACTGGAACGGATGATATGGCGACGTGGTTGATTGTGATTGAGTATGAAAAAGCATCGCTAGCATTTGAAGACACTGAGATTATTTGGCAAGATTAGTATTCGTTAAATAAAAAGAGACTTTCGCAGTCTCTTTTTTGTTATTTTATACGCTCTTCAGTCTTTTTATCGAAGAAGTGAACCTTATTCATATCGAATACAAGTTCGATGGTATCACCGATATTTACATCTGTACGTGCATCAACACGTGCGATAATCGTTTCTTTATCAACTTCTGCAGTGATGTTGGTTTCACTACCAAGAAGTTCAGATACATCAACAGTTAATTTAACTAAAGCTTCTGGGTACGCTTTTTTAACGTTGTTGTCATCATGGATATCTTCAGGACGGATTCCGAGTACGATTGGTTTATCAATTTGATTGTTTTTCTTAAGTATTTTCATTTTTGCATCGGTAACTTTAACTTTGATTTCATTATTAGAGAAGTAACCATCTTCAGATACTTTACCATTAATAAAGTTCATTGAAGGAGTTCCGATGAATCCACCAACAAAGATATTGTTTGGTGTGTTGTAGATTTCTTTTGGACTACCAACTTGTTGGATAAACCCATTGTGCATAACGACAATGCGATCTGCCATTGTCATCGCTTCTACCTGGTCATGTGTTACATAGATGGTCGTGGTTTCGATGCGAGCATGGAGTTTGATAATTTCTGCGCGCATTTTTACACGAAGTTTCGCATCAAGGTTTGATAGAGGCTCATCCATTAAGAATACTTTGGCATTACGAACGATTGCTCTACCTAATGCAACACGTTGTCTTTGTCCACCACTTAAGGCTTTTGGCTTACGCTTTAAAAGGTCTTCAAGACCCAAAATGGCCGCGGCTTGATCAACGCGCTCTTGGATTAAATCTTTCGGCATTTTTCTTAGTTTAAGACCGAATGCCATGTTGTCATAAACTGTCATATGTGGATAAAGTGCATACGATTGGAAAACCATTGCAATATCGCGGTCTTTTGGTGGAACATCGTTGACACGTCTTTCATCGATGAATAGATCACCTTCAGTGATATCCTCTAGTCCAGCTACCATGCGTAAGGTTGTCGATTTCCCGCACCCTGATGGTCCAACAAATACAACGAACTCTTTATCTTTTACATCGAGGTCGAAGTCTTGAACTGCTACAACGTCACCCTCATAAACTTTCTTTATTCCTCTAAACTTTAACTCTGCCATTGTATCGCTCCTTATATTTTCACGTTGGGTCTATTATAAAGAAAAAGCTGTGTAATTGCTATGGGCAATGTGCACAACTATCGTTTAAATAATAGGTAAAAAATAAGTAACCCTTCAAAAGCTTTAGGATCAATCCCCGTTAAGGCTTCGATTTGGTCGGTTCTGTACATCATAGTATTGCGATGGATGTATAGTCGTTTTGCAGCAATACTCATATTCATATCGTTTTCAGCAAGCTTCAACAAGGTTGTAACAAGGGTAGGAGATAACAGGGTACTGATTTTTTTTGAAAGCTTCTGCTTAACATCTGGATGATGTTGAACTGCATGCAGTAATATTTCTGTAAAATAGTAGACTTTGGGAGGAAGCTCGACTAAAAGATTTGATAGTGTTTCTGAATCGATAATATCGAAGGCATTATTTGGTAAAACTAAAAGCTTGAAAGACTCTTCGATATCATTTAGCCAAAGTGGATAAATGTCTTCAAAGTCATACCCTTCAACATCCAAAGGCATCGTTAGTAAAAGGGTTGAGGCATTTATAGTTGAGAGTTCAGTCGTCTCAAAAGACCCTTCAATTAATGGTTTTAAAGGGTTAACATCAGACTCTTTTTGGACAATGATATGGATGTTTTCCATGCAGCCACCTCGCAATAAGTCGTTTTAATTATACCATAGGATATGAAAGATTATGTATTGTCGGCTTGCTTAGCTTTGATGCTTCTATAAATACGCGCCTCATAAGGTTTAAAGTTTAAGTTATTGGTTTGGTCATAGTTGCTCATAAATAGTTCGTAACTTTCTAAATTAAGCTCTTTTGACATTTTAAGTTCTGTCCCTTTAAAGTTACATAGAACGATAAAGTCATGGTGTTTACCTGAGACTTTATAATTGAACGATTGTGGATGATCTAAATCATAAAAAGTCACATCAGCATAAGCTAACTGCTCTTCTTGCCTTAGTTTGAGCAAGCGCTTATAGGTGTTATAGATAGAAGCTTTATCTTGAAGTTGTTGATGTACATTAATGGTCTTATAGTTTTGATTGACATTTATCCAAGGTGTAGCCTTACTGAATCCTGCATAGATGTCAGTGTTCCACTGCATCGGTGAGCGGGCGTTATCTCTAGAACGATCTCTTAACGATTGCATCGCTACTTCATGCGAGGCACCTAGGCGCATAAAGTTATCATACTCTGTGAAAACCTCGACATCTCTAAAGTTACCTAGATTCTGATAATCTACATTGGTCATTCCAATTTCTTCACCGTAGTAAACTATCGGAGTTCCAGGTAACAAATAAAGTGAAAAAGCAAGCATTTTTGCACTTTCTTGATGGTAATTTTTGTCGTCACCATAATGTGAAACAATCCGCGGTTGATCATGATTGGCCCAATAGATTGTGTTCCAGCCTTTACCTTTGAAAACGTCAATCCAATAAGCAAAAGAGTTTTTAATCTTTGGTAAATCAATCGGACCTTTCGCCCACTTTCCTGGGGTAATTTTATTGGTGTCATCGGTATCAGCCCAACAGTGTTCAAATTGAATTAGCATATTGAATTCATTTGAATCAAACCCTGCATATTGTATCGCTTCTTTTCTAGTAGCACCACCGGCCTCACCGATGATTAAAAGGTCATTAGGTTTAAATAAATCTCTGCCGAGTTCTTCGAGGTAATCGTGATGTTTTGGGAGACTAGAAAAGTGCTCGTAACCGGGTTTAGAATCTGGAAAATCCCAGTTTTTTTCTAAATGATTTGAAGCGTCGACACGGAAACCATCAACCCCTAAGTCGATCCACCATTGGATGACTTTTTTTAGTGCGTCGCGCATCGTTTTGTTTCTCCAGTTTAAATCCGGCATTTTTTTGCTGAAAATATGGAGGTAATAAGAGTCTGTTGGTGGATTGTACTCCCAAACTGGTCCGCCAAACCAAGAAACCCATTGTGTGGGAAGTTTTCGGTTCCCTAGTTTGTCATACTTTGGTTTGTGCCAAATGTAATAATCATGATAATGTTTATGCTCCGGATGCTTTGGGTCTTTAGCGGCCTCAAACCAAGGATGTTCATCAGAAGTGTGGTTGAGGACTAAATCTGTAATAATTTTCATCCCACGTTGATGGGCTTCTTTGAGTAGTTTTTTAAAGTCGTCAATCGTACCGTAGTCTTCACTTACTTTAAAAAAGTCTCTTACATCATAACCGTTATCATCCATCGGTGAGTCATAGTGCGGTGATATCCACAACGTATTAACACCGAGTTCTTTTAAATAATCTAACCTTTTAATAACGCCATTTATATCGCCAATACCATCATTGTTTGTATCTTGAAAACTTCTAAGATATACTTGATAAATAATGGCATCTTGCCACCAAAATTTTTTCATACAGTGCCTCCTAAAAAATGGTCTTGTAATAACATTATTATACTAACATTTGCGGCTATTTAAGACAAACAATTTATTACTTTGGATTTAAGGTATCCTTAAAGTAAAGAGGATTTTAAAAAAACATAGTCCTAAGGCCACTATAAATGCTATAATAACTACTATAGGAGGGATTTACTATGGATAAAGCGAAGATAGCTCAAAAGCAACCATTTGTGGTCGAGATTGAAGAAGGTAAAACGTATGCATGGTGTCAGTGTGGGAAAAGTAAAAATCAGCCTTATTGTGATGGGTCTCACCAGACGACACAGTTTAAACCAAAGGTATTTACCGCACACGAAACAAAGAAAGTGTTTTTGTGTGGATGTAAACAAACGGGAAATGCACCCTATTGTGATGGAACACATAAAAAGCTATAATAAATCTATCAATAAATACTTCTAGGACGGAGTGATACTATGGAGAATATGCATCGCATGGAAGATGCCCCAAGAATGCTAACGATTGTCGGATTAGTGGTTGAGGGGCTTGCTTTGATTGTTTTTATCGTTGCGGCAGTTGTTGCCAACATTGTTTCACAAATACCTAAACAAGATCTTCTCGACAGTGGATGGTTGGCACAAGATGCTGATATATTTTTACAAACCACTGGGGTTTTAGTCACGATATTTATTGCGATTGCCGTGGTCTTAGCAATCATGTTTTCGGTAAACCTCTACGTTTTTAGACGTATGATGAAATCTAAGTTTACGGAAGAACAATCAAAATATGTTTATTTGTATCAAGCTATTTGGGGTGGGATTAGTTTATCCTTTAACACGATTACCGGCGTCCTATACTTAATCAGTGCACTTCAAACACATTCTAAAAGATATAGTAAGCCTAAGAAAGAGGAAGAGTAGATGGAAGCATTTTTAGAAATCTTGCCATTTATTTTACCGTTCATCTTAATCAATATTGCAATACAAGTCTATGTCATTATTGATATTCATAAAGAGGAACGAAATGTCATTTTATTAAGTAAGACGTGGTGGACTGTCGTGGTTGTTTTAGTTAGTTTTGCATGGGTTGTATATTTACTTGCTGGAAGAGAAGAATGAGTATTTTAAAGATTGATCATTTGACAAAATATTACGGGAATTTTAAGGCTTTAGACGATGTTTCAATCGTTGTAAATAAAAATGAGGTCTATGGCTTTATTGGAAGAAATGGTGCAGGTAAAACGACTACGATTAACACGGTTTTATCTTTTTTAGAGTATGATAGTGGTACGATTATGTTTGAAGATAAACCAATTACTATAGATAGTACGGACTATAAACGCTTGATTGGATATGTTCCTGATGTACCTTCTTTTCCGCGATACTTAACCGCGCGGGAATTTTTAATGTTTGCTTATGACAGTCATGGGTTGTCTTTAAGTGATCGTAAAGCAACCATTGATCAAGTTTTCGCTGATGTTCAGCTTTCAGATACGAAACAAAAGATTCATTCTTTTTCTCGTGGGATGAAACAGCGTTTGGCTATAGCACAAGCATTGTTAAATCAACCAAAGTTGCTGATTATGGATGAACCGACAAGCGCACTCGATCCACTTGGGCGCCGTGATGTTCTCCGCATTATTCAAAGACTCAAAGACAAAATGACTGTTTTTTATTCGACCCATATTTTAGAAGATGCACAAAAAGTATGTGATCGCATTGGGTTGATTGAAAATGGTAAAATTATCCTTGAAGATACCGTTGAGAATATTACTAAAAAACAAAAGACGTTAGACTATGCAGTGGAAAGTTCAATCGATGCCAATGTTTTGTTTGATAAGCTGTCGACGTTAAAGTCTTTAACGAATCTTGAGAAGCATCAGTTAGGGGTTATGTTTACCATTCACAAAGAAGAAACGATTCAAGAAGTTATTAAGTTTTTAATCGATGAAGATATTGATATTATCGCGTTAAAGAAACTAGAAAAATCACTTGAAGATGTTTTCGTGGAGGTGCTTCATGAAAATACTGTTTAAGTATGATTTTACCTATTTATGGAAAACGCACAAGCTTTTAGTGATTGTTGTCTTAGCTCTCTTTTTATCAATGTTAAGTGTTTTGACAGCCTATTTTTTAAACGATATTTTACAGAGTGCTTTTGATACCGATGAAATGTGTATTCCACTCACTGAACCAACTGTTTATGATAGCTATTCAGAGTTTTTTAATAACTTTACTCAAATTTACCTTTTGGTGGTACTGTTTTTAAGTGTTGCTTTTTTCACACGTGATGCAACGCGCGATCATTTACCACTTATCTTTAGTAAACCTTTGAAGCGTGCAGACTACATATTCTCTAAAAGTTTATGGTATGTAATCTATGTTTTAGTCGGACTCATTGTTGGTGGTTTCGTTTTTGGAATTTATACGTATTTGTTGTTTGAAACATTCCATGGTGTGAGATTTATGATTGCATTGCTTGGGTTCTATGTGTTTTTGTTGTTGCTTGGGCATGTTGCGTTGCTTTTTTCAACGCTGTTTAAATCGTATTTAGCACCTGCAGCCCTCACGTTTGGAGTATTCATTATGTTCTCGATAGTAAATATGTTTGACCAGGG
>SKGE01000021.1 GCA_007117625.1 Candidatus Izemoplasma sp.
CCGTTTTAAATAGTTAATTAAGTCCTCAGCATTAATTGAATTGAGCTTGTAAACATGGGCACGAGAGCGAATCGCGGCGTTCACGCTATGATAGGGATTGTTCGTGGTGATGCCAATCATCGTAATATCTCCGCTTTCTACATAGGGAAGGAGGTAATCCTGAACATCTTTCTTCATCCGATGAATCTCATCGACGATTAATAAAGCGCCATAGTGTTTACTTTGATCAATAATATCTTTCAGTACGACTTTAGGATCGGTACTCGCGTTAAAAGTGAATGTGTTTAGTCCAAAAGTTTCACCAATCACACTAGCAATCGTCGTTTTCCCAATACCAGGCGCTCCATAAAGAATCAAACTGGATAAACTTCCATGTTTTAGCATCTTATATATCACACCATTCTTACCAACTAAATGATCTTGCCCAATAATATCAGGAAATACTTTTGGTCGTGCACGGTATGCTAGGGGACGTTTTTTCATTATAATCATCCTTTCATCTCATCAATAATTATAACACGCATCTAATTACCGATTATAAAATAAGTGTAGAAGAAGGTATGTTTGTAGGTGATATTCATTTTTGAGAACACACCCCTTTTTTTCGTTTCTAAGCGATTTTAAAAAATATCACGGGTAAATACTCAAAAAAAATTAAAAACACGACGAGAGATAAATTTTAGTTTTCAAAAATTGACAGAAATAGAAGCAGTATATAAATGGGGTCATTGATTATATTTGACTATGTTTAAGGTTAAGTCTTAGGTGGTATTAGGTAATTAAATGTGCTAAATATAATTAAATGTGACCTTATTCTTTAAAAAGAACAAGGTTTTCTTTATCTCGCATTACTTCCTATAATATATATTATGTTAACTTAATGATATGTTTTACCTTGGCGCTTTATGAGTAATCATGTGGAAATGGGGAATGCACTTTTTATGAGTTATTACATTTTTATCACACTACTAATTTCACAATATGAAAATGTAAAATTTATGCGGTTTCTCAATAATGATTTTCATTGTTTCTCAATAAGGTTATGTGGTACAATTTCAATTGAGGTGATTTTAATGAAAAAGGTTGCGTTAATATTTACTGGTGGTACGATTGCAATGAAAGTTAATTCTAAACTCCAAGGGGCTGTTCCAAGTGTCACACCGAGTGAACTTATATCTACTTTGGCTGAGGTGACAGAGTTTGATAATTTAGAGCCTTATGAATTCTCAAAGTTGCCGAGTCCTTCGATTACGCCGGAAAAAATGTATGAGTTAAAAAAGATTGTTGATAATTACTTGGAACATGATGATTATGCAGGCGTTGTGATTGTTCACGGAACAGATACGCTTGAAGAGACTGCTTTTTATCTTGATATTGTTTCAACACACAAAAAACCTGTGGTTATAACCGGGTCGATGAAAAATGCTAGTGATTTGGGTTATGATGGGTTAACCAACTTGGTTTCATCAATTAAAGTTGTCATGGAGCCTCATTCCATGCAAAAAGGTGTTTTAGTGGTCATGAACTATACGATTAACGCGGCTTGTGAGGTTACAAAAACACATACTTTAAATCTTGATACGTTTAAAAGCTTTGATTTTGGACCGATCGGTATTATTGATGATGAAGATGTTATCTATTTTAGAGAACAAACGCAGCGTAAAGCTTATAAACTCAAAAATAAATATAATGAATCAACGTTTTTATTGAAAATTTATGCAGGAATGACTGGAGAATTGATCGATTATTATGTTAAACAAGGTGCTAAAGGGATTGTTTTGGAAGCTTTAGGCCGTGGTAATGTGCCTTCAGTCATGATGGATGCGATTCGAGATGCCCGCCGTAAAGGGGTAGAAATTGTTATAGTATCGAGATGTATTGGAGGTCGCGTACTAGATTCTTATGGCTATATCGGTGGTGGAAAGGACCTGGTTAACGCTGGATGTATTCTTGGTGGGAACTTAAGTGGTCCAAAAGCGCGCTTATTACTGATGACAGCCATGGAAAATGGACTGAAACATGAAGATCTTATTGATATTTTTACGATGTAAAGCGCTTTAAGCGCTTTTTTTTTTGGAAACAAAAAAAGCCTTTCGGCTTTTAGTTTGAAATCAGTTTTAACGCGTCTTTAATTAATAAAGCAGTTTCTTTTGTGCGGTCAAGTTCTTTAACGACTCGGTTAATCTCTTTCGTCTTATACCCAAGGGCTCTAAGCGCATCTTCAACATCACTAAGTTTATTCGATTGTTTGATGGTCATTGGACTATGTGTGATTTTTCCTTTTAAGTCTAAAACAATCTGTTGGCTCGCTTTAGGTCCAATGCCAGGAAAGCGATTTAAGTATTTTGTATCACTTGCTTCAATCGCACGAATGATTTCTGAGACCTCAGCGCTAGCAAGTACCGCTAGTGCACTTTTAGGGCCAATACCTTTAACGCTTAATAACTGCATAAAAAGTTCTTTGGCTTCGATTGTTTTAAATCCGTATAGTGATATCTCATCTTCTCGAACGTATTGAAAGACGTAAACTTTTACAACATCATCGATGGTAAAGTCATATGGATTCGGTGTTATTAAGTGATAACCGATATCATGTATCTCTAAAGTTATTTTAGTCGGTTCAATTTCTTTAATGATTCCTTTTAGATAACTATACATGTTAAAACCCCCTATAGTTTGTGTGCGAATTTATAGTAGCGTTGGTAATATAATAAGTCCTGCTAAGGTAAAGTATACAACTAGTGCCGTAATATCATTGATCGTTGTAATAAATGGACCACTTGCGACGGCGGGATCTATTTTTAGTGCATTTAATGTTAACGGAATGGCACTTCCTAAAAATGCTGATACGCTTAACGCTGTAAAAACCGATAACCCTAAGACAATCGCGACTAAATATGGTTCTACTGTGCCAACTTCAACGATACTTAAGAACGAAAAGGCCATTAAATAGGCTAGGCCACCAAGAATGATTCCATTAAATACGCCTATTGAAAACTCTTTCGAAAGATGTTTGATGATATCAACACGTCTGTGTAAGGATTCTTTGGAAATACTCAAAATCGTAACGGCGAGAGACTGCGTTCCGATATTTCCGGCCATTCCTAAAATTAAAGGTTGAAACAGCACTAAAGCTACAACAGCATCAATCGTTTCTACAAAGCTGCTTAGTACAAGGGTAACTAAGACATTAAGTACAAGCAACAAAACTAGCCAAGGTAATCTTCTTCGAGCACCTTTTACAGCAGTTTCTTGACGATCATAGTCTGAAGAAATTGCTGCAAGTTTTGCATAATCTTCTCCAGATTCTTTTTCAATGATATCCAATGCATCATACATTGTAATGACACCACACATATGAAACGCTTCATCAAGGATCGGCATTGCCATAATATCATACTTCTGGATATTTTTAGTAACCTCTTCAATGTCATCATAGACTGTTTGAGTCGTTACATTGGTTTGCATAATTTCACTAATTTTTTTGGGACTTTTGGCAACGATTAAGTCTTTTAAGTCGACAATACCTAATAAGGTATCGTCTTCGTCCAAAACAAACAAAGTATCAATCATTTCAATATCTGCGGCACTTTGCACAAGTTTTTTCATTGCTGCTTTAACGTCGATATCAGGTTGTATACGAATGAATCGGTTATTCATTTCACTTCCTGCGGTTGATTTACCATAGTGTAAAAGTTGCTTTAAGTGTTCGCGTTTTTCTTCATCGATAAGCGGTATGTATTTAAGAACTTGCTCTTGATCGATACGTTCTAGAATATCAACGGCATCATCGGGTTCCATCAGTGCAAGCAAATTTGCGGTGACATTTGGTTCAAATGTCACAATCCACTCACTTGCTTTATCTAAAGGCATATGCGCAAAAACTTCAGCGGTTTTTGCTGGACTTAATAACTTGAATAAGCGATCGCGTTCTTCAACATCCATACTTTCGATGGCTTCACTAATGTCAAAGGCGTGATATTTTACGAGCTTGTTGATGATCAGTTGATCGCGCTTATCACGGCGAATCAATTCTAAGACCTCGTGTGGTTTATTACGCTTAAATAGTTGTACTTTAGCCATATCAATCGCCTCCTATAAAATGATAAGCATTGCAAGTGTGAAATAGATAATTAACCCGATTACATCATTAAGTGTTGTGATAAATGGCCCACTAGCAACGGCTGGGTCGACTTTTATTTTAGTTAAAAACATTGGGAAAAATGCGCCGAACAACGTTGCAAAGGTTAGTGCGATAGATGCACTAATCCCTACAGTTAAAGCAACTTGAAGAGGTGTTCCAATTGCCATGGTAGGACTGACAATCGTTAAAAAGAGTAACGATGTAATTATAGAAATAACCCCAATTGTGAGACCATTAATCATACCGACGCGTAGCTCCTTGAATAAATGCTTTTTCGTGCTCCCTTTTAAGCTGAAGTGATTTTTACTTAAACCACGAACGGTAACTGCTAAAGATTGTGTCCCTGTATTTCCAGCCATATCTAAAATGAGTGGCTGAAACAAAACGAGCACTGCAATTTGATCGATGGTTTCTTCAAATCTCGAAATGATCGTTGAGATGATCAAGCCTAAAAAGAGTAATAAAATCAACCAAGGCAAGCGGTGTAATGCTGATCTTATGAGTGTGTCATTAAGAACGATGTTTCCGCTAATACCAGCAAACTTAGCATAGTCTTCATCGGTTGCTTCATCAAGAATGTCTGCAGCATCATCCATCGTGATAACACCTTGGAGTTGATTTTTATCATTCACGACTGGCATCACATAAATCCCATAGTTTTGAATTAAACGTGCCGCTTCTTCAACATCATCATCGATGTGAACACTGATAATATCGGTGTACATAATATCATCGATGGTTTTAGGCGCTCTTGCTTGGATTAAGTTTTTGAGTTCAATAGCTCCGTGTAAAAAGTTTTTATCATCTAAAACAAACAGCCTTTGGATACCTTCGGTTGAACTTGCTTCACGAATAAGGTGTCGCATGGCATCTTTAATATCCATACCACGCTGTAATGAGATAAAATCAGTTGTCATAATAGCCCCTGCAGTATGTAGTTTATAAGCAGAAAGTTTTTTTAATACGTTTCTAGATTCTTCATGCATGATTTTGTACAAATCATCGGATTGTTGGGCTTTCATTTTTTGTAAGATGTCCGCCGCATCATCGGGTTCCATGGTTTCAAGAATATTTGCACCCTTTTGATTGCTTAATAAATTTAAGTATTTAACAGCCTTAGCATCATTCAAATACTCAAAGAGTTCTGCAAGGACATGAAAATTCAATGATTGCAACACAAATAGTTGTTGTTCATCATCCAGGTGTTGAAAAGCCTCAGCTAAATCGGATGGATGATACTCGGTTAAAGAATCTTGAAGTTGTTTAGGACTTGAGGCCTCAATAATATTGGTAATTTCTTGTTTTATTTTAATACTGTGATCCGTTTCGCGCATAATATCACCTCAAAACATTAGCTTAGATGTTAATCTTGGAACTCAAAAGCATTTCCGAAAATTCTTACAGTATCTCCGTGTTTAACACCTTTTTCACGAAGGGCTTGGTCTACACCCATCGTTCTTAGTTGGCGTGCGAACCGTCTAACTGATTGATCGCGTGAAAAATCTGTCATCTCAAACAGACGCTTTAAAGCGTCACCTGAGATATCGTAAATGCCATCATCACCAAGTTCGATGGTGAATGCTTCTTTATCTGGTGTGTGGGTATAGGTGACAACATCCGAATAGTCGGTAGATTCATACAACGAAAATAACGGCGTGCTATCTAACAAATCAGCGGTTTTAAGCAATAATAACTCTATATTTTCTTTTGTTGCAGCGCTGATTGGAACAATTTCTATATCACTATCGAGTTGCTTTTTAAACGTTTCTAAATTTGCCTTTGCATCTGGAAGGTCCATTTTATTAGCGACAATGATTTGTGGTCGATTCGTGAGATTATACTTATAAGACGCGAGTTCATGTTGAATCGTTTGATAATCTTCATAGGGTTCACGACCTTCATAAGCGCTCATATCGATGACATGTAAGATGACCCGGGTGCGCTCAATATGTCTTAAAAACTGTAGCCCTAACCCTTGACCTAGTGATGCACCTGCAATCAAGCCCGGTAAATCTGCGGCAACAAAACTGCGTCCATCTTGTACCCCAACCACACCTAGATTTGGGGTTAATGTCGTAAAATGATAATCAGCAATTTTGGGACGGCTTTTAGATATAACGCTAATAAGGGTACTCTTACCAACACTTGGCATGCCAACTAATGCGACATCTGCCAATAATTTAAGTTCGATTCGAAGGGGTAACTCTAAACCTGGTTCACCTTTTTCAGCGATTTCAGGTGCTGTGTTTCGACTACTTGTGAAATGGATATTTCCGCGTCCTCCGCGTCCGCCACTTAATATCGTAATGCGCTGTTTATGCTCAGTAATATCCGCAATTACCAAGTCATCTTGATCATTAAATATGGTTGTCCCAACTGGAACACGAAGCACTAAATCTTTACCCGATTTACCATTCATCCGTTTATTTTTCCCGTTTTCTCCATCTTCCGCATGGAGTTTTTTGTTGTATCTAAGGTCTAGTAATGTGCTTAGTCCTTCATCACCTTCAAAAATTATGTGACCCCCACGACCGCCATCGCCACCAGAAGGACCACCTTTTGGTACATATTTTTCGCGACGAAATGCGACCATTCCATCGCCACCTTTACCACTTTTTACGTGGACTTTTACTAAATCTACAAACATCTCTTTCAACTCCTAAATTGTGTCGAGCCATCGCATTAAACATTTACGGGTTTTGAAGGTAAGCACTAGCTTTTGCCCTTGAAACTGATTGACAATAGCTTTCATGCGCCGCATCTTAGGATTAAAACGATATACATACTCTAAGAACTCTTGATCAATATTTTCATAACATCCCGTTGCCATATCGCTTCGGTAACGGTGTCGGTACTTTGCTTCACGCTCTGTAATGCCTTTTATAGCTTCGGTGATTGCGTAATCTAATAATATAATTGTATCGGCATGATTAAGCCGATCCATAAATGTATCTGTATTGGTATAATTTCCATCAATTACATAGCGATCAAACTTATGCATAAAGCCTCGGACAATCTTACTAAACTCAGGTTTGGGTAGTGAGGTCCAGTTTTTTTGCCAATACACCGTATCAAGTGGTAAATGTGGAACATTGAGTTTCGCGCCTAAGATCCGTGCTAGTGTGGTTTTTCCTGTACCACTATTTCCGAGAACAACAATACGGTTCATCGTTTGTTTAATAATACGCTCAAAAGCAATGCGGTGCATCACTTTGATATACTCTAACTCTACAAATTGGTGTTTTTTTAAAAAATGACGCATCCTGTAATTGGCTGGATGGGTATCTATTTTTACCGACTCGTAGTAGTTATCTTTTGCGTAGGCACAGGCAAAATCGATAAAATCTGCGGCGTAGCCATGTCTTTGGTACTGAGGATCTACTAAAATCCGGTGGATCACCATACTATGGTTACGCATCCATGTCACCGTTTTATACGGTGGGTCAGCCTCTTCATAAAAAGCCATTGCACCAACAATGCAACCACTAATTTCATAAACATATAACGCGTCCTGTGCGATATCTTTTGCAAAATGTTCTTTGCGTGGATACGTGCGTGTCCATTGATGAATGTTGTTGTCATGCATATCTCGAACAACTCGCTCGCTTAAGCGGTCGAGTGCATCAAGATCGTGATGTTTGGCTTTACGTATCATATTCGTCACCTACAGCAGATAAGTTCAAGGTCTATTATACACGTGCAAAATAAAAATGGCAAACAAGTCTTTTGTCTGCCATTCGTTTTATTCAGGGTATACTGAGGCTTGTTTCTTCCCTCTTCCAATTTTTTCAAATCGGATGACACCATCGACCTTACTAAATAATGTATCATCGCTCCCGATGCCAACATTATTTCCAGGATGGACTTTGGTACCACGTTGACGGTAGATAATAGAACCTGCTCTGCAGAATTGACCATCTGATAGTTTCGCGCCTAGACGTTTCGATTCAGAATCACGACCATTTTTCGTTGATCCAACACCTTTTTTCGACGCCATGCATTGTAATATTTGAATGTCGATTAACATTTTTGTCACCTCCGATAATTTTTTCTATAAAAGTTTATGCTTGAATGTCTGTAATTTCAAGTTTTGTGTACGGTTGTCTATGTCCTTGCTTACGGCGATATTTCTTTTTCGCTTTAAACTTAAACACAATAATTTTCTTTTGTTTTCCATGTTTAACGACTTTTGCGCTAACGGTTGCACCGCTAACATATGGATTTCCAATAACCGTTTTATCGCCACCTACCATCAGTACATGGTCGAACGTTACGGTTTCACCTTCAGAAGCTTCAAGCTTCTCAACATAAATTTCTGCGCCTTTTTCAACGCGTGTTTGTTTTCCACCAGTTTCGATTACTGCGTACATATTGAGCACCTCCTCATATATTAAGACTCGCCATTAAGGTGACTATGCTTTAAGACCTTTTCTGCGCGGTATGCTGCTAAGCGTTAAAATGATATCAAATCTTTAGTTGTTTGTCAATCATTCTTCCGTATTATTAACCTTAACCATTATAGCATATTTATCGTATTTGTCTACTAAAACTGTTTATGTTCACGAAACGAGTAATACGACCCTTTTCCTATAATAATATGGTCGATAATTTCAATGTCCATCAGCTTTCCATTTTCAATCATAATGCGTGTTATATCACGATCGCTTTTCGATGGCGCAGGATCTCCAGAAGGATGATTATGGACGATAATTATACTTGCAGCACTTAAGGTAACGGCGTATTTAAATACTTCACGCGGGTGGACCAAAGCACTGGAAAGTGAGCCGACAAATAAGAGCTGCTTTTTAATGAGTTTCCCCTTGGTATTTAGATATAAAGCATAAAACATCTCTTGTTCGAGCATTTCCATATCAGTTTTTAAAAAATCAAAGACCGCATTGGGATTGGTTAAAGCAATGCGATCGACAAAGCGTTCTTGGTATAAGCGTTTGCCGAGTTCTAAAGCAGCGAGCAGTTGAATCGCTTTTGCTTCTCCCATACCTTTTAACTTCACAAGTTCCTCGATGGTCGTTTGATTCATCGCTTTAATTGAATCATATTTATAATAAATGTTTTTTGATAACTCTAAAACCGAACACGATTTTGTCCCTGTTCTTAAAACAATCGCGATTAACTCATGCGTTGCTAAGGCTTCTTTGCCGTAGTGTTTGAAGCGCTCTCTCGGACGTTCTTTAAATGGCATTTCTTTTATTAAAAACAAAAAACACACCTCCTAATCACACTTATATTACGAAAAGAGATGTGTCTTTACTTTTTTAAACTCTGCAAAACTTTTTGATGTGCGCGGCTGATCGCATGCGGTAAATCATTGATGGGATAAAATGGTTCAGCTGGTGATGTAACTTCGATCTGATAAACATGCATATGCCAAACACGATGGGTAAACACATGTTTCAGCTTTTTCAAGAAGGTTACAGAAGCAATATCTATACGATACGCATCTTTAAGTTTGGCCAAGGCGTTATCTAAATGATTACCTTCATATTGAGGACATGCCAACATATTAGCCAATAAACCATCTTTAGGATTACGTATTAGGAAGACTTGATCTTGATAGGTAATCAAGAAGGTAATGAACGATTGATGAACTTTCTTAATCGCAGTTGCTTTAACAGGTAACTCCGACTGCTTATTATGTTTGTATGCGAAGCAATAGTTTCTAATTGGACACTGTTCACATCGAGGTGGATTTTTACATACTAAAGCGCCTAATTCCATAAGTGCTTGGGTGAAATCGCTCGGTTTCTCATGAACAATCATATTTGAAACGATTTTTTTTATTGAAGCAACGGTCTTTGGTTCATTGATTGGTCGGCCGTCTCCCAATACGCGACTCATTACTCGCATGACATTTCCATCAATCGCTGGTGTCGGTTGGTTGAACGCAATTGAATGAATCGCGCCTGCAGTGTAATCTCCGATGCCTTTTAAGGCTTTGATAGCCTTTAAGTTACTCGGAAAAACGCCTCCATGAAGTGACTGAACTTGCTGGGCTGCCTCATGGACAAACCGAGCACGCCGATAATAGCCCAAACCTTGCCATAGTGTTAACACTTCATCTTGATGCGCATTGGCTAAGTCATTGATCGTAGGAAACTTCTTGATAAACGCATCGTAATATGGAAGCATGGTTTTAACTTGGGTTTGCTGAAGCATCATTTCACTTAAAAAAATGCAATACGGATCCTTTGTTTTGCGAAACGGTAAGTCACGTTGGTTCATACGATACCATTCACTTATATCGTATGCAAACTTTTTATATTGTTGTGGGTTCATAGCTGTCCTTTCTATTGATGAGGATAAATACGATTATTACCTCGATAATCTACGATACCTCCGACATTTACAACTTCATATCCAAGATATTCAAGCGCTTGTCCCATAAAGGTCGTACGATTGCCTGTCCGACATGATAAATAAATCGTTTTCTCGCGGTCGAACAACGCAAAAATAGCTTCCTCATTGAGAATATGCTCAGGTCTAAAGGTATAATTACTCGGTAAATAAAGTAATCCTTCACCAATGATGAGACTGTGAAATGGGATGATTTCAAATCCATCAATATACCCAGCAGTAGCCATTTCAGAGACTTCTCGAAGTTCTACATATTGAACATTTTCTTTGCCGAGGTGCTCATCGATATTTCCCATATTAATTGCATCATCGCTCGTACTACATCCAGATA
>SKGE01000081.1 GCA_007117625.1 Candidatus Izemoplasma sp.
ATTTCACCAGGTTTAATCGTGAAATTTAAATGATGGACCGCTATAAAATCTCCATATCTAAGTTCTACATCTTGTACTTCTAGCATAACAATCCTCGTTTCTACGAAAATTCTGTAACCTAACCTATTATCACTTATTTAGAGGCTATTGTCCAGTAGAAACCCGCTAAAAACACTCATATTTTTAATGATGATTACGGTTTTGGAGATGTCTAAGGTAAGCTTCTATCTGAAACCGTATAGCACGCACATGAATCCAAATAAACAGTGGTGCTACCGCAACTAAAATAAAAATAATGATTATAATGAATGGCAACCCATAAAATAACTCCATATAAACCCTCCTCTCACTGTAATTACCTCTAACATACAAAAGAAGCACCTTTTTAAAAAGATGCTTCTTGTTTTAGTCAACTTATGGACAGTTTGTCAAACAACGCCTTGGATGATCATAGCATGTGCTAGCTTTTTAAAGCTGTAAACATTAACTCCAAACTGTAAATCATTTTCTTGGTCATAATCTTTTGCGGTCTTATAGATGGCTTCAAAGATTGATTCCATCATGTCTTTAAGTCTTTTATTAATTTTATCAAAGTCCCATGAATCAAACTGTGCAGTTTGTGCCATTTCTAAGCCTGATACAAGGACACCCCCAGCATTGGCTGCTTTCCCTGGAGCAAACAAAATATGACTCTCTCTAAGCATTTCAATCGCTTTTTCAGTCGTTGGCATGTTTGCACCTTCTGCAACCATCATAACTTTGTTTTTAATGAGATGTTTTACCGAATTTTCATCTAACTCATTTTGAGTCGCACAAGGCAATGCAATATCTGCATCGATTTCCCACATTTTTGAAGGATCCTCATGATATTTCCCGCGAGCATCATAATCAGGATAGGTTTCAATGCGTTCACGCTTTTCTTCTTTAATTGTTTTAATCGCTTCTAAATCGACACCTTTTTCACAGTGAATAAATCCAGACGAATCCGACATCGCCACAACGGTCCCACCAAACTCTTGGACCTTCTCAGCTGCATAAATTGCCACATTTCCAGAACCTGAAATAATCACTTTTTTACCTTCAAGTGACGTATCCTTAATCTTTTTTAGAGCTGCTTCTACAAAATAGACAAGACCATAACCCGTTGCCTCTTTACGAACCAATGATCCACCAATACTAATATCTCGACCCGTCAAGGTTCCTGTGACTTGATTGGTTAGCTTTTTGTAATAGCCATATAAATACCCAATCTCACGTTGACCAACTCCAATATCCCCAGCTGGTACATCAACATCTTCACCTAAATGATGGAATAGTTCTCGCATAAAGGCTTGGCAAAATGTCATAATTTCGCGATCACTTTTACCTTTAGGATCAAAATCAGATCCCCCTTTTCCACCGCCCATTCCAAGGCCTGTAAGGCTATTTTTGAAGGTTTGCTCAAAGGCTAAAAACTTAAGCACCGATTGGCTAACACTCGGATGAAACCTTAAGCCACCTTTGTAAGGACCAATCAAAGCACTGTGTTGAACGCGGTATCCGCGGTTCACACAAACATTTCCTTCATCATCGAGCCATGTAACTCTAAAACTAATGAGACGTTCTGGTTCAGAAAGTCTTTCAATGATATTGTACTTTTGATACTCTGGGTGATCATCAATAATTTCATCAATCGATACCATCACGTGGTGTAAGGCTTGTAAGTATTCTTTTTCATTAGGGTATCTCTCTTTAAAAGCTTGGTACTGCTTTTCTAAATACGTACTTTTCATCATTTCCCTCCTTCATCCTTAATATTACTTTAACATATTTTACCTTTTTCGTATAACTACGCGCGCTAACACCACTTAAAAACCACAGAACATGCTGTGGTTTAAGCCATTAAATCATATAGAAACGTCACAACTCTTAAGAAAAAACTGACAATATGTTCAACAATCCAAGAAATTGCTGACATCACATCAACCCATTCAAGACTCGTCATAATCACAAGTATAAGTATTATACCGATTACAAATCTAAGTAAACGCATAAACATCCTCCAGTATTGTTTTTAGATAACACAAGTGCATTCGATGATTGCTAATTATAGCTTCATAAAAATACATAAATCATCTTTATCAATGGTAACATCTTCTGCTTTATGTAAATCTCCAGCTAAAACCATGACTTCATCATTACGCACAAGACCAATCAACATCAATGTTTTCTTCGCACTCAAATATACCGATTCAATAAGCTGCTTCTTCGACTTAAAGATAAGATTTGACTCCATCTCAAACATTGCTTGGGCGGTTTGAATCGTGATCGCATAATCATCTTGGTCTGCTTTGCTCGGTGCAATGGTTAGTAAGTGCTCATAAAAGTCTGCCGTTTCTGGAAACAGCGCTAACTTACTCAATAGCAAGGAAATAATCTTATTACTAATAATCGTATTTTCAATATTAAAATCTTTAATAATCGTATCATTTTTAGGGTCTAACAACTCTACTATGATATGGGAATCAAGACCTTTTAACGCACTTTGTAAATGAATCAATGTATTGATGACATTAGCATCTAACGTAGCTGGTGATGCGGTTTCATCACTGAGCAAGAGTACCGTTGAAAGCGTGTTTGATGCTTTAATCTTTTCAATCGTTGTTTCCAAATCATCACTTGAAACGTGGGTTGCATGAAAGCTACTTTTATGTAAATTTTCATAGCTTTGAAACGCTTCTAAAATAAACTTTTGTTTGTTGTTATCTCCGATTATCGTCACATCTTGAGTAGAACGTTCTTTCAATCCTTTAAAGTTTAACTTCAAAGGCTCATGTGCATGATTACTTTGAGTA
>SKGE01000109.1 GCA_007117625.1 Candidatus Izemoplasma sp.
CCACAATCACGACTGTTCCACCTACTGACATATATTCAGGAAGAAGCACATCGCTTCGCCGTCAACTTTCATAAAGATTTACGCAATAAAGGGTTTTACGCAACCATCCTCGATACCATCGAAGGGGTTGGTGAAACTACCAAAAAGAAACTCCTCAAACACTTTAAAACCATTGAAGCGATGCGTCAAGCAGACTTCAAAACCTTTCAAGCCCTCGGAATTCCAAAACAGACCATCCACAACATAAAAAAAGCACTCGAAGAAAAAAGGTGATAAGATGCACAAGTACTACGGCACCATCGAATCAATCAATACCGATGATCGCACGGTTGTGATTCAACAACGTAAAAGAAAGCAAACCATCTACTTCCAACGCGCGATGTTTCAAAAATACCTAAAATATTTACAACCCAATCATACCATTGTTTATGGTTTAAAAATCCACCATAAACCGTATAAAGCTGAACAAAAGTACACGGTAAAAGATGTATACAAAATACTCAAAAAAACGTCAAGAAAAACTATTGTCTTATACAGCCATAGCCAACTTGTTGATCAAACAAAACACTTCATCAACAAGCTGGACTACAAACTTTTCTTAGACTTAGAAATGAGTATGCATCCATACTATGTCCAAAAAGATTTCATTCAAGAAGTCATTCAAGCTGGCTTTGTACTCGTCGACCGAGACGATCAAGTCATCGAGACCTATAAAACGTTTATCCAGCCAACCAAACACAAAAAGCTTACCAAACGAACCCTCAAGTTTCTAAACATCACCCAAGAAGATGTGGATACAGGGATTACCTACAAAGCTTTTTACGACACGTTTAAAGAAAAAATTGAGACCTATAATCCCGCCATCATAGTTTGGGGCAAAAACGATCACTTAGCCCTACAAGAAACGTCGGATGTCAACGATCTTCCTGGCTTTGATCGCGCCTCAAGATTTATTAACCTTTTAAAACTTCATAAAAATGTTTTTCGGTTAAAAAATGATATCGGTCTACTCAACGCTTATAAGCTATACGGAAATGAATCGGACTCACAACTTCACGACGCTTTAGAAGACGCTTTAATGACCAAAGATATCTTTATTGGATTCAAAGCATATTTAAACGACCGCCTCACCATCGATTTTCAAAAACTACCGAATCCCTAACAAGGAGTGAGTATCATGAAAACGATTCAAACATTCCACGAAGAAAAGACCAAACACAAACCGCTTCACCAAAGTTTCGTTCCTGGAAGCCTTGCTATTGTCGGAGAACACTTAGAAAGTTCTTGTGGCCCAGCACTATACATAGCTACCAAAGAAGGCTTGCATGGAGCCATCTCTTTACGTGAAGACCAGTTGATCAATCTATACTTCGATGCGTTACCCAACCAGAAAATTACGATTGACCTCGAGGCTGAAATCAACCTTGATACAAGCTACCTTGAACGCATCATTCAAGCAACATTTTTAAAACTTAAAAAAGAAGATGTCAGTTTTAAAAAAGGGTTAGACATCACCATCATAAATCATCTAGAACCGCTTTATAGCTTCAACTTAGATTGTGGATTGAGCGCTTTAATCATGTTGTTGGCGCATCAAATTGATGCAGCGATACCAACCGAAAAAATAGTCAAGTTTGCTGATGCCGTATTTACCGATTATTTACAGCTACCGAACCGATTTAACGCTTTGACAGCTCAACTTTATGCAGAAGAAAACACCGTCTTAGCCATACGTCCTTATGAGAAAACCCATAAAACGATTCCCTATCCTTTCAACGAGAAAACCGTGATGGTTTTTGCACCTAATAAATTGCATGATGAAGACTTAAAAACCTATCAAAACCGTGTACAGGTTCTAAAAAAAGCTGCTGACTTATACATGGCCAACCGCCCAATTAAATACCTAGCTGCGCTTGAACTCGATGACTTTAATCGTTTTAAAACGCAACTACCTTCCGATCAAGTCACGCGTTACACAGAACACATTGTCTTTGAAACTTCGAGATATAAAGATCTTGTAGAGATGCTTGAAGATAACGAATTTATGTGGTTCACAGAATACCTCAACGAATCACAAGTCACACTAAGTAATATGTTTGACTATGTCCCATCAGATCTTGCTTTTATTGTTGAAAGCTTAAAAAGCGCTGGGGCTAAAGCCGCGCGGTGCTCAAATAAAACCTCTTTTCAAGTCGTCGTTGGATATTTTGATCAGTTTAATCAGCGCCTCTTTGACGATTTGAAGGATCGCTATCTAAGACTTTATAAAAAAGATTTGTTAATCCATACATTTGAACCAAGTGCTGGTGCTTTAAAAAAATAGCTCGCTAGAAAATAGCGAGCTTTTTTATACCACTTTTATCACGGGTAAAATCATTGGACTGCGTTCTGTTTTAGTGAAAATATAATCGTTCAGTACTTTGGTGATGTCACGCTTAAGCTGTGATGGGTTGATGGAACCATTCGAAGTAATTCTCGATTCGACATGTTTTTTCACCATCGCACTAATCTCATTTGTTAAAACCGTGTGATCACGCATATAAACAAAACCACGTGAAGTGATGACGGGATCACCAATCAACTGATTACTATCTTGATTAATGGTCACGATTGCACTTAATAAACCATCTTCACTCAATATTTTACGGTCTCTTAAGACCACATTCCCAACATCGCCAATCCCTTTACCATCGATATAGACACTGCCAGCTTGAATCTTACCAGCGATGCGTGCAGAATGCCGAGTTACCGCTAAAACATCTCCGTTATCCATAACGAACTCGTTGCCGCGCTTTACGCCGCATAAAATTCCTGTTTCAGCATGTGTCTTTAACATTCTATACTCACCGTGAACCGGCATAAAAAACTTCGGTTTGATGAGCTTTAGCATCAGTTGAAGTTCAAGGTTTCCAGCGTGTCCAGATGTGTGCGTGTCGGTTAAGGGTGAGTGTGTAATAACATTAGCTTCACGCTTAAATAGCTGATTCACCGTTTTCGATACACTTGCTTGATTCCCTGGAATCGGACTTGATGAGAAAATCACTGTATCCCCAGCTTGAACTTTAATTTGCCTATGTGTTCCATTGGCAATTCTTGATAAAGCTGCAAATGGCTCTCCCTGTGAACCTGTACATATAATTGTAATTTCCTCAGGTTTAAAGTGTCTTAATGCGCGGCCTCCAACAAAAGTACCGTGTGGTGCTTTGATATAGCCCATTTCTTGTCCAACTTCAATCGTCCGTTCCATACTTCTTCCAAACACCGCAATCTTACGATTTGAAGCAATACTTGCCTCGACAATCTGTTGAACGCGATGGATGTTGGATGCGAAGGTTGCAACGATGGCTCGACCTTCAATTTTTGTGAAAATTTCTTTAATGTTTTCACTGACTGTCGTTTCACTTTTTGTGAACGCATCAAGTTCAGCATTCGTTGAATCACTTAACAACAATAGTGTGCCTTTACTCCCTAACCTAGCCATTTTTGCATAATCTGCATCTGGTCCAGTCGGAGTGAAATCAAACTTGAAATCACCGGTTAAGACAATGTTGCCTTCAGGACTTCTAACGACGATACCGAAAGAATCAGGAATTGAATGATTCGTACGAAAAAAACCTAAACTTAAATGTTTAAAGCGAATGATATCATTTTCAAAGTATTCGAGTAAGTTGTACTGAATACCACGATGTTCTTGCATTTTGTTCTTAATTAGTCCAATAGCGAGTCCATTGGCGTAGATTTTTGGAATTTGAATATGACGCAAAAGCCAAGGAATCCCACCGATATGATCTTCATGACCGTGTGTGATTACTAAAGCTTTAATTTTGTGTTGATTCTCTTTTAGATACGTATAGTCTGGAATGACATAATCAATACCGAGTAAATATTCATCTGGAAACATAATTCCCGCGTCTATGATTAAAATCTCGTCTTGATACTCCACACAATACATATTCTTTCCTACTTCGCCAAGACCGCCTAATGCAAAAACACCAACTTCATGTTTTTTTAACAATGGTTGTTGCATTATGGTGTCCTCCTATATTTTAAATCGATGTATTGTTGCATCTATTATATCTTATTTACGCTGATAAAGAAACGGTTATGTGTTATAATTTTTTTGGGTGGTGAGGCCATGAATGCACAAAAAATAGTCTTCTTCGATATTGACCATACCATATATGACCCTATAAAAAAAGAAATCCCTAAGTCCACACGAGCTGCGATTCAACAACTTAGCATGCGTGAGGACGTTTTTGTTGCGGTTGCAACAGGAAGAGCACACTACATGCTCGACATCATCGACCCCATCAAACCATACATCGATATTTATATTACCATCAATGGGCAAGTCATTACCTATGGTAAAAAAACCTTACACGATGCCCATTTAGACCAAACAACGATTCGAGAAGTTAAAGCGATCTTTAATAAACACCATTTAATCTACGGATCTATTGGCAATCAAACCCAAGCAGTTAACCGCCTCAATGAAGCCGCTATCGCTGAATTTCATCAGGCAAGCATGCCACTGCCACGCATCGACCCTGATTTTGACAAACAATACAAAGTTTATCAAATGTGGGCTTTTTCAGATGATAAGACCTTTAAAAAAGTTTCACTTGATTTACCGGAATACCAAGTAGTACCTTGGTTATCCGATGGATTTGACGTGGTCTTAAAAAACCATTCAAAACGCGATGGTATAAAAAAAGTCTTGGCGCACTTCAACATCAAACTCGAACATGCATACGCTTTTGGCGATGGTGAAAATGACATTGAAATGTTGAGCTATATCCCAAACTCATACGCAATGGGCAATGCCAAACAGCATGTTAAAAAGAGTGCTAAAGAAGTAGCCCCTCGCTACGATGAAGATGGTATTTATAAAGCGCTTGTCGCCGCAAAACTTATTAAGGAAAATGATACTTATGATCGCTAAAGTATACGTCGATGTCGAACACATTGCAGTCGATACAGCTTTTGACTATCAAGTCCCTGAAGCGTTACGTGATGCTTTAGAAGTAGGACAGCGTGTTATGATCCCTTTTACGACTAGAAAGATTACTGGGATTGTTAGTGAAATAAAAGAGACAAGTGAGATTGAAAAGCTCAAGTCAATCATTGATATCATTGACCCCATCCCACTGTTTTCTCAAGAACTTCTTAACCTTGCTGAAACACTCGCATTTGAACACGTCACCCCGCGAACGCGTTACTTAAACGCAATGTTACCAAACGCACTTCGCATGCAGTATCAAAAACATCTTGAAGTACTAGACAAAGAAAACCTTCCAGATACTTTGAAACCATTGTTTGAAAGCAACGAAACCATACGTCTGGATAAATCGTTGAATCAGCACTTAAGCACGATTAAAAAAGCGATTGAAAACAATCAGCTTAAACTAAACATGCAAGCAAAACAGGCCCAACAAACGATTAAAATTCCAGTCGTCAAACTTGAAACATATACCAAGGTACAAGGACAAAAACAACAAGCGATTATCGACTACTTAAAAGACCGTGATGCCGTCGAGCGAAAAACATTGTTAGAAGCAACCAATGCCTCACCGTCAACACTTAGAACACTCGTCGACAAAAAAATTGTCAACCTACTCTCAAAAGAGACTTATCGGGAAATTAAGTCGATGATTGAAATAAAGGATAAAAAAGTAACATTGAATCCCGAACAGTCTGTTGCGTATGAAGCAATTAAAACATCCTTAAATACATCTCAAACATTTTTACTTCACGGCGTCACCTCAAGTGGAAAAACAGAGATTTACTTAAACATCGTTGAAGCGGTTATTAAAGAAGGAAAAAGTGCCATTGTAATGGTCCCAGAAATAAGTCTGACCCCCTTACTTACAGCGCGCTTTAAAGCGCGTTTTAAAGCGCTTGTCGCGGTGTATCACAGTCGACTATCTACTGGAGAGCGCTTCGATGAATGGCGTCGCATCAAAGAAGGAAAAGCTAAAATACTTATCGGTGCCCGAAGTAGTATTTTCGCACCGATGGAAAATATTGGTGTGATCATTTTAGATGAAGAACACAGCGACAGTTATCGTCAAGAAGATAACCCCAAATATGACGCAAGAAAACTGGCCTTGCAACGTGCGAATCATCATCAAGCACCTGTTGTACTAGGATCAGCCACGCCCTCGATTGAAAGCTACTATAAAGCGTGTCATGGTCACTATCAGTTACTAGAACTCAAGCATCGAGCTGAAGCTAGTCAAATGCCAAAAGTTACGCTAATTGATATGCGTCAAGAGTTCATCAAAGGCAATACTTCAGTATTTTCTAGCAGTTTAAAAAACGCCATGGAAACACGTTTAAAAAACCAAGAACAAACCTTATTGCTCATCAATCGCCGGGGACATGCTAATTTTATCCTTTGCAGAAGCTGTGGACACACCATCAACTGCGATGATTGTGATGTAAGCATGACCTATCACAAACAAAGCAATCAGTTAAAATGCCATTACTGCAATGCCGTAAAGCCAATGCCTACAACCTGTCCAAAATGTCACTCAAAACACATCCGTTACATGGGGCTTGGGAGCGAACGCGTAGAACTGTTATTGAAGGATTTGTTTCCTCAAGCAAAAGTTTATCGCATGGATAAAGATACCACCCAAACCAAAGAAGGCCATGCCAAAGTTTTAAATGCTTTTGAAGCTGATGGCGACTTTCTAGTAGGGACCCAAATGATTTCCAAAGGACTCGACTTTGATCGCGTCACCCTCGTCGGTATTCTAAGTGCCGATATGGCTTTATTTGTACCAGATTATTATGCCAAAGAAGAAACCTTCGCAATGCTAACACAAATGGCCGGTAGAAGTGGAAGACGACAAAAACAGGGGCAAGTCATTATCCAAGCTTATCAAAGTGATCATCCAGTTTTAAAAGATGTTCAACAGCACGACTACCACAACTTTTACCATACAGAAATCGCCCTTCGTGAAAAAGCCGACATCCCACCATTCAAAGAAATGATTGCGATGACAATTAGTCATCACATAAAAAATATAGTTTTTAAAACGACTACCCAAATGATTCAAGAACTAAAGCAAAAGCTTTCAAAAGAAGTTCGCATTATAGGACCTATCACTCCAAAATATGAACGGATCAAAGGACGTTACCGAATGTATGTGTTAATGAAAACAACCACAATGAAAACTGTCTTAGAAACGTTAAATCCGATTGTTGAAAACCACATAGAAAAAGACTTAACCATTGATATTGATCACCATCCAACGATGTTTTAGAAAGGACGAATCCAATGAAAATAGTATTTATGGGTACCCCAGACTTCAGTGTACCAATATTAAGAAAGCTCCACAAAGATTATAACGTAGTACTTGTAGTAACCAAACCCGATACACCCCAAGGAAGAAAACGTATCATGACACCACCACCTGTTAAAGTTTATGCTGAACGTCATAAAATACCTTGTTTTCAACCCTCTCATATTAAGCGTGACTATCAACCGATTCTCGATGCGGAACCAGACTTGATTATCACTGCGGCATATGGACAAATCATTCCAAAAGCATTGCTTGATTTTCCTAGGTTAGGCTGTATCAACGTACATGCAAGCTTGCTTCCAAAACTGAGAGGCGGTGCGCCGATTCAGCGCGCCATTGAAAGACGCCACACAACAACGGGTGTCACGATTATGGAAATGGTCAAAGCGATGGATGCAGGAGATATTCTTGCGCAAGTATCACTAAAAATTGACCCACTCGAAACTGCTGGGACACTCTTTGACAAATTATCAAACCTCGGAGCAGAACTCTTGATGACAACGCTACCCGATGTCAAACACCAACGCATTAAAGCACAACCTCAAAATCCAGACGAGGTCACATACGCCTATAACATCACAAGAGCTGAAGAACGCTTGGATTTCAGTCAATCAGTGTTTGATCTAGAAGCTAAAATAAGAGCCTTTCACCCCCAGCCAAATACCTATGCCATCGTCAACGATAAGAAACTAAAAATTATCTTCTCAAGGGTCCATCAATGTCAAAACTTCTTCACAAAACACCAAGATACTCCCAATGGCACTATTTTGAAACATTTTGAAGATGGATTTGCAATAAAGTGTCCTGATGGAGCTCTTGTCGCAACCCACGTTCAACTTGAAGGTAAAAATCCAATGACCGCTGAACAGTTTTTAAGAGGTGCAGGACAAAATCTTGTCAAAATTGGCGAGATTCTAGCGTAATAAAGCGTGTTAAGATATTTATCTTTTATCTAAAAAGTGCTATAATGATGTAACAATAAGGCAAAGGAGCGTTGTTCATGAAAAATCGTGCATTATTCAGTCGAGATGAAATGCTTGATATGAATGTAAAAACATTAAAAGAACGTGGCGTCAGTGTAGAAGAAATCGCTGAAATCGCCCACATGCAACAGTCGAAATGGAGCGACGATATCTCAATGCGAGACTGCGTTGACTCAGTAGAAAAAATACTATCACTACGCGATACATTTCACCTCTTACAACTCGGAGCTGAAATCGATCGATTAACCGAAGAAAACTTAATTCGAGAACCACTAAGAGAAATACTCCATAAAGACCTCGGTATGTTTGGTATTGATGAGTTATTTGGTCTTGAACTAGCCGGACTATACGGAACCATCGGTAAAACCAACTTTGGAGATATCGATGTTAACAAACCACTCGTCGTCGCTAAACTAAACAGTGACGGTAAATCAGGCAAAGACAAATGTCATACCTTTATGGATGATATTGTCGGCGCAATCGCTGCGGCGGCATCCACGCGCGTTGCACAAATCACCAACGAACGAGAAGCAAGAAAAGATCCAACCTATGAAGAAATAAAACTCGACTTTGATCTATAGGACGTGATGTCATGGCGAAACATGATAAAAACCTTGAAGATTTTTTCCGCAAAGCCGATCAAGATCCCAAAGAACTTGAGGCCTACGTAGAAAAAGTTAGTAAAGGTGTGGATCCAAACAAGACCACACGCCTCGACAAAATCGCCATGTTTTTTAAAAACACGATTGGGCGTATAAAGTCGTACTCTGTCAAAGAAAACGACACCGAAAAAAAGCCATCGAATCTTCGACGGCGTTTTCGAGTGTTTTACAGACGCATCTTTAAACGCGCCGCAGATAAGTTTAATTTTGAATCAGGCGTTGATATTTTAGATGACACATCTGTACTTTACCGCCGCAATCGCGTTATTAAAAACATCTTAGTGATTACCAATATTGTGTTTTTAATCTTTACCTTGCTCGGTGCAGAAAATCCGAACTATATATTGATTTTTGGATTTGGGATCGTTATGTTTGCGATTAATACCACCTTGAAAAGAATTATTAAAGAACAACCGCGAACCTTGCTCAAACAACAAATGGCGATGTACATCGCCTCGGTCTATATCGTCTTAGCATCATTCGGTGTTTACATCAAACTTCGAGTTGGTGCCACTGATGGTGATGCCTGGTTCTCAATTACGCAAGCTGGGTATGTCTTAATCTATTTTGCACTGGTAGTGGTGGCTTTATACCAAGATGCAAAACTTTTACGCTTTTTATTCAAATGGGTTCTTGTCTTGATGACTGTTATTCATGTTGCGATTATGCACCCACTCTATATGCACGCAGGCTCACCTCAGCAACTTTTTGATTATTTAACCATTGAGCGCTGGGATATTACAGTAGATATTTTACTGCGAACCTTCGTGTTAATTATTTTTAACATAGCCCTTTATTCTTCCGTTGCAATTGGTGAAATGATGAATCAAAAACGTAAGGAAGAATTGATTAAACGAAGAGATATGGAAAACGATTTTAAAGCCGTTGTTGGTGATGTTTTTGACGTGATTAGCGTCTTTAACAACCAAAGCTTTATCGAAGACAAATCGAGTGCCCACCGCACCGCTGAGATAGCCTCAAGGCTTGGTAATGTGTTAGGGTTGAGTCCTAATGTATGCACAGAAATCTACGAATATTCAAAAATCCATGTTGACCGAGTTAATGACCTTTCTATCATGGAATATGAAAGTAAAGAAGTTCTAAATGAAAAAGACTACCAAGTCATTAGAGAAAAAACGATTCTCGGTAGTGTAATCATTAAAAGAATGCAACTAAATCAAAAAAGCGAAGACGTTATCCGAGCACATTTTGAAAAAACATCCGATAAATCCTTTACTGAGCGAATGAAACGCATTCAACGCAGCCAAGAAGGACAGATTATTTTACTCGCTGAAATGTATGAAATACTACGTCAACCAAGAAACTATAAAACCAAACTTACCCATAAACGTGCCATTGAACTCTTAGAACTTGAGTTCAAAGAATATTTTGAGCCATATATTTTGGACCGCTTTATGAAGTATGCAAACGAATTTGAGGATTACTACCAGCGCTTTAGAATGAAATCTGCATAAGAACAATGAAGTTGAATGCTCACTATTGATACTTAGCCATTTTTAAAGACCATTTTATATCCTTAAAATCCATGCGTTGAAATATCCATTAAAAAGATCAATTTTCAATCATAAAACACATCCTTTTGTGCCAGTTCGTTTTCAAAAAATGCAATTTGTTCTTAAAAATAACTTCTGATAAGCATGCAAAACTGCATGCTTTTTTTATAGGTAATCCGCCAAAACGAAAAAAACAGTAAAGCGCTTTCAAAAAAAACAGAAAACCCCTTGATTTTCCCTTGAATAAGTATATAATTAAAACTGTGTTAAGATTTATGTCAAAACCAATCCAATCGAGGAAAAAACGATGATTCGTATGCAAAACAAATTCAGACTTGCGTCGTTGAACCTCGCCGCTCAAAATCGAGCGACGATTGTTTTGGTTTTACTCAAAATCAAAAAAATAAGAGGATAATTTTCTAACTAAAAAATTATCCTTTTTGTCATTTATAAGAGGTGAAGTATGAAAACAGTAGTTATAGGTGTGATTGGAGCAGATGTCCACGCTGTTGGAAATAAGATCATTGAACATGTCTTAACCGAACATGGATTTAATGTTGTAAATATAGGGGTTCTTAGCTCACAAGAAGATTTTATCAACGCCGCAATTGAAACTAATGCCGGAGCAATCTTGGTATCTTCACTCTATGGCCATGGCGAGATCGATTGTAAATACATGCGTGAAAACTGTCAAGAAGCAGGGCTGAATCATGTTAAACTTTATGTCGGTGGAAATATTGTCGTAGGAAAACAAGATTTTAAAGAAGTTGAAACGCGCTTCAAAAAGATGGGCTTTGACAGGGTTTATCCGCCAGGAACAAACATAGAAGATGCTGTTAAGCATTTAAGAGAGGATTTGGGTGAATAATGGGTGCACACCTCCTCGTTGATTTCGGTTCTACTTACACTAAAATAACAGCAGTAGATATTGATAAGGAGTGTATAATCGGCACCTCAAAAGCCATGACTACGGTAAAGACCAATGTTCTTGAGGGGCTTGATTTAGCGCTTGAAAAGCTGAAGGTTTCATATCCGGATATGCCGGAAATAACCGGTGTTTCAGCATGTTCAAGTGCTGCAGGAGGTTTAAAAATGGCGGCCATTGGACTTGTTGAAGAACTCACTGTTGAAGCAGCTAAACGAGCTTGTTTAGGTGCGGGTGCACTTGTTAACTATGTGTTTAGTCATCACTTAAGTCGGAAAGAGATTAAGCAGTTGCGGAATGCGGATATTGATATCATCTTATTAGCGGGTGGAACTGATGGTGGGAATAAAGAATGTATATTGCACAATGCTAAAAAACTTCGAGATGCCAACTTAGGTATACCTATTATTGTGGCAGGGAATAAAGATGCCGCCGATGAAATTGAAGAAATGTTTGAAGACAGTGGACAAGAGTTTTATATCGTCGATAACGTGATGCCAAAACTTAAAAAGCTTCAGGTTAAAGAAGCAAAAGAAGTCATCAGACAAATCTTCATTACTAAAATTATCGAAGCAAAAGGGATTAAAAAAGCTGAAGAAAAAACTGGTGAGATCATTATGCCAACCCCAGAAGCAGTTTTACTCGCTGCCGAGTTACTCGCCAAAGGACATGAAGATGAAGAGGGATTTGGTGAAATCATGGTGATTGATATCGGTGGTGCTACGACCGATGTGCACACGATTGGAGAAGGGTTTCCAAAACGCTCAGAAGTTATTTTAAAAGGGCTCCAAGAACCTTTTGCAAAGCGTACTGTTGAGGGAGATTTAGGGATGCGCTACAGCGCAAATGCCTTGCTTAGTTTGGTATCTCCATATGAGTTTAAGCAGTACTATGAGTATGATTCTGACATTGAAAGTGCTGCGAGAAAACGCCATGAAAATGTCGATTACCTTCCTGATACTGCCGAAGAACTTGCTTTTGATAAAGCCTTAGCAAGAATTTGCTGCGATTATTCAATGAGCCGTCATGTCGGGCACGTTGAAGTTGTCTATACACCACTTGGCAACATGTACTATCAAACAGGAAAAGATTTATCTGACATCAATTATGTCATCGGAACTGGTGGCGTGTTAATTAACAACGAAGATGCGAAAGAAATTTTAAAAGAAGTCAATAAAAAAAGCAATAAAAAACTCGAGTTAAGACCGACTGATCCCAAAATATTAATTGATCGGAGATATATTTTATCAGCCATGGGATTGTTAGGACAAAAATATCCAAAACTCGCGTTAAAACTTATGAAAGAGCATTTAGTTTAGGAGGGTCATAATGATTACAAACAAAAAAATCCCTTGGGACACATTTTTAGCAAAACGTGAAGAAATTCTCAGGCATTGGGAAACTGGAAGTTCACCCATGCTTGATTTAGATAAAGCCGTTGAAACACTAAAAAACATACCGGATCACAAAAATTTTGCAAAGAAACTCAAACAAGCGAAAGAGAGAGGCATCACTCTTATCCAACCAAGAGCTGGGGTTGCATTATTAGATGAACATATTAAACTGATGCAATATTTGCAAGATGAAGGAGAGGCGGATTTTTTGCCTTCAACGATTGATTCTTACACTCGTCAAAACCGTTATCAAAATGCTCAAGACGGTATCAAAGAATCTGAGCGCGCTGGTAGAAGTTTATTAAACGGCTTCCCTGCCGTTAACTACGGTGTTGAGGGATGTAAGAAAGTCATCGATGCAATCAATGTCCCAATGCAAGCAAGACACGGAACCCCTGACGCGAGGCTGTTGACGGAAATTATCCATGCAGCAGGCTGGACATCAAATGAAGGTGGAGGGATATCATACAACATTCCTTACGCCAAAAATATCGGCTTAGAAGATACTATTCGCTACTGGCAATACTGTGACCGTTTAGTAGGGTATTATGCTGAGCAGGGTATCGAGATTAACCGCGAACCATACGGTCCACTCACAGGCACGCTTGTACCCCCTTCTATTTCTCATACAGTCGCTATTATTGAGGCGATTCTCGCAGCAGAACAAGGAGTTAAAAACATTACCGTAGGATATGGTCAAGGTGGGAATATCGTTCAAGATGTTGCTGCTTTGCAAACTCTCGATGAACTCACCAACTACTACCTTAAACTTTTTAACTATAACGATGTTTTCGTAACCACTGTATTTCATCAATGGATGGGAGGCTTTCCAGCGGATGAAGCGAAATCAATGGGCGTAATTGGTCTCGCCGCAAGTGTTGCTGCACAAGGAAAAGCCACAAAAATGATTACCAAATCACCCCACGAATCACAAGGGGTACCAACTAAAGAAGCAAATGCTGAAGGCCTTAAAGCCTCAAAGATTGTTGTGAATCTTTTAAAAGAACAATCATTTCCATCTTCACGGGATTTAAAAGCCGAAAAAGAAATGATTAAAAAAGAAGTCAATGCGTTGATATACGCAACTTTAAATGTTGGTAAGGGTGATCTTGCACAAGGTGCTGTAAAAGCGTTTGCTCGAGGACTGATTGATATTCCTTTTGCACCGAGTGAGATGAATGCTGGGAAAATATTGCCTGCTCGTGACGCAGAAGGGCGTATTCGAATTTTGGAATTTGGAAACTTAGCATTTGATGATGAAATCAAAGCATTTCACAAAGAGCGATTAGAAGCCCGTGCAGCTTTAGAAAACCGAGAAGTCTCTTTCCAAATGACGATCGATGATGTTTATGCAGTAAGTATGGGAACACTCGTCGGTAAACCTAGAGTTAGGGGGAATGCGGCATGAAGATAATCGATGCATTATGCTCAGTAGGGATGACGGGGTTTTATTTTGATGACCAAGCCGCGATTAAAACAGGTGCTTTGATGGATGGGTTTATGTATCAAGGTGACCCAGTTACTGATAAATTTTCTGCGATTCGACAACCTGGTGAATCGCTTTCAATTATGTTGATTTTAGAAGATGACCAAGTGGCGTATGGTGATGCTGCCGCCGTTCAATATTCAGGTGCTGGAGGACGTGACGCTTTGTTTTTAGCAGCTGAGAGTGCTGAGTTTTTTATGGAGCATATTCGACCACGGTTGATCGGATGTGACGTTTCAACGTTTCGCCATAATGCTGAAACGTTTGATCGCTTAAAAATTGCTGGAGAGCGATTGCATACCGCGCTTCGCTATGGGATTACCGGAGCATTGTTAGATGCTACTGCAAAGGCACAAAAAAGAACTATGTCAGAAATTGTTAGAAGTGAGTACAACTTAACAAACCAAACGTACACACCTATTCCGGTTTTCGCTCAAACAGGTGATGAACGGTATACCAATGTCGATAAAATGATTATTAAAGAAGTTGAAGTAATGCCCCATGCCCTAATCAATAATATTGAGACAAAGCTTGGTAAAGAGGGCGAAATCTTAAAAGAATATATCAAATGGCTTCGCAACCGTATTGTGCAAAAACGGATGCGCGAAGATTACTGTCCAGTCTTACACATCGATGTCTATGGTTTGATAGGGATTATCTTTAATTACGACTACAAGAAAATGTTTGATTACTTAAAAACACTCTCTGAAATCGCCAAACCTTTCTTACTACGCATCGAAGGACCAGTGGATGAAGGTGAACGCGAAAAAACGATGATTGCCCTAAAAACATTGCGGGAAATGATCGATGCTGATGATCGTGTTCATGTTGAAATTGTAGCGGATGAGTGGTGCAACACATTTGATGATGTGAAATACTTTACCGATCATAAAGCTGGTCACATGGTTCAAGTTAAAACCCCAGATCTTGGTGGTGTCAATAATATCATCGAAGCATTGCGTTACTGTCTAAAACATAATATGGGCGCGTATAGTGGTGGAACATGCAATGAAACGAATATTAGTGCAGAAGTAACAACCTCTATCGCGATTGCTTGTGAAGCAGCGCAAGTGCTTGCTAAACCAGGCATGGGTGCGGATGAAGGAATCATGATTGTTCGCAATCATATGGCTAGAGAGCTTGCTCGCATCAAGAGGCATCAATCATGAAATCCATCGTCGTCGGTAGTTTAGAATCTAGTGACTGCTTAATAACCATATCTCCGCACCATACGCTTGAAATAGTAATCGAAAGCCCTGTCTATCAAAGTTTTGGTAAACAAATTGAATCCGTGATTCAAAACATCTTAAATGCTTTTTCGTTAACCCATGTGAAGGTTTACTGCCAAGATAAAGGTGCGCTTGACTATACCATTGAAGCACGTTTAATCACTGCGATTGAACGTTTTAAGGAGGCTGAAAATGAGTCGTAGTTATTTGTTTATTCCTGGTGATGTTCCGAGGATGCTTCAAAACTTAGATGTGTTTGAAGCGGATGCTGTGATTATTGACTTTGAAGATAGCGTCGCAGAACACGAAAAAGATGAAGCGAGAAATCTCACGCGAACATTTTTGAAGCGTCACAACTTTGATACACCTTCGATCTATGTACGCATTAATAGCACTGATGTATTTGAACATTGCCAAAAAGACATTCAAGCGCTCGAAGATTTACCGATTGAAGGCATCGTTTTACCAAAAGCATCACTTGCAAGTTTAAAAGTCCTTGAAAAACTTTTACCACGGCCGATTAATATAATCGGTATTTTGGAAACTCCAGAAGTCTTTTTTGAAGTTTTAACGCTCGCTAAATATCCTTGGATGAAAGGTTTTATTCTTGGCGCTGAAGACTTAACAAAAACACTAAACATTTCAAGAACCGTGGCTGGCAGTGAACTTCTTTACGCTCGTAGTCAGATGATTTTTGCGGCGGCTGCAGCATCGATTGAAGCGATTGATACACCCTATACAGATGTTAAAAATATCCCGGGGTTAATCACCGATATTCAAACTTCAAAAGCACTTGGAGCTACTGCAAAAGCAAGCATCCATCCCAATCATGTACGCTATATCAATGAATATTTCACACCGAGTCAAGTAGAGATTAACGAAGCAAAGCGGATTGTTGTCATGGCTGAAAAAAACGCTAGTATGCGTTTTAGTTTAGATGGAAAAATGATTGATAAACCAGTTATAGAACGTGCACATAATCTTTTAGAAAAAGCCAAGAAATACGGTGTCTTGTAATGAAAAAATACACAAACTTAACGAAACTGTTAAATGACTTACCGCTTAAAGATGGTATGAACCTCTCGTTTCACCATCATCTCCGAAATGGCGATGGAGTCATTAACTTAGTGTTAGAACAAATAGAAATCTTAGGATATAAAGATTTATTGCTGTCCCCTTCAGCGATTTTTCCTTCGTATACAGGAATCCTTAAACTTTTACAACAAGATCGAGTCAAACATATAACAACAAACTATTTAAATGGTCCAGTTGCTAATTTTTTGGCTCAACACGGTAAACCAAGCAGCTTGAAAATGCAAACCCATGGAGGCAGAGCACGGGCGATCATAGAATCTGAAAATAAAATTGATATCGCCTTTATCGCCGCACCATGTGTTGATCATAAAGGTCGCGTCAGTGGTTTATATGGGCCATCTGCCTGTGGAAGTTTAGGCTATGCTATGGAAGATTTAAAGCATGCGAGCGTTAAAATTTTAATCACCGATCACTATGTTGAACACCTCGATGACTCTCAGGTTAAGGATGTTGATATCGATGCAGTTTTGGTCTTAGATTCAATCGGTGATGCTCGTGGAATCGTTAGTGGTACGACTACTATTACAAGCGATCCTATCGGAGTGATGATAGCTAAAAATGCCTCGAAGCTTATCGAGACATTAGGACTGATTAAACCAGGTTTCACTTTTCAAAGTGGAGCAGGTGGTGTAAGTCTTCGCGTTACAGATTTTTTAAAATCATATATGGAAAAACACAACATTAAAGCATCCTATTTTTCAGGGGGTATTACAAAATACCATGTCGAGATGCTAGAGAAGGGTCTTGTTGAAAAACTATACGATGTTCAATGTTTTGATTTAGATGCGATTCAAAGTTTAAAACGCAACCCACAGCATTACGCCATCAGTGCAAACGATTACGCCAACCCTAGTAATCCTAACCGTGTCACCAAAGGGTTAGATATTGTTATTTTAGGGGCAACGGAAGTGGATATAAATTTTAATGTCAATGTGACAACTGACTCATACAACACCATTATCGGTGGGTCAGGTGGTCATGCAGATACCGCGAGCGATGCATTTGTAAGTATCATCGTCAGCCCGCTTTTAAAAGCACGCACCTCAGTGGTTAAAGAACACGTCAACACCATCACAACAAGTGGTAAACACATCGATTGTATCGTTACTGAACGTGGTATTGCGATTAACCCATTGCGCCAAGATTTACTTGAAAAACTGAAACATTCCAGCTTAGATATTGTTTCTATTGAGACCTTAATGGAACGTGCTTATAGCTACACAGGTGTTCCAGAATCGACGACATATAAGGGCAAGCCATTCGGTGTCGTTGAAGACCGTGACGGTACCACAATAGATACCTTGCATAAGAAGGAGTGAGACGATGCGTATTCACGATGTTGTTTTAAATGAAGAGCGTGAAGCGATTAAAAACTTTTTAAAAACATTTGATCTAACATACGAAGAAGACATCGATGACACGATTATGGTGACCGAAAATGGACGCATAATCGCCACAGCATCGACAAGTCACAATATCATCAAATGCATTGCTATCGCTAGTGACTATCAAGGACAAAACATGACTTCTTTGTTAATGACAGAAATAATCAAACGTCTAGCAAATAAAGGAATAAATCACTACTTTGTATATACTTTAGACGAACAGGTACCACTGTTTAAGTCACTCGGATTAAGACCGATTGTCCAAACAATGACCCTAGCGCTTTTAGAAGGTGGAGGAAGCATTCAAAGTGCACTAAACCAGCTAAAAGAGGATCATGCCATTGATAATACGAAAAAAGCTGCCGTTGTCATTAATGCTAACCCATTAACACTTGGCCACCTACATCTCATCGAAACCGCACAAAAAAATCACCAACATCTGTTGGTTTTTGTTGTGAGTGAAGATCGCAGCGTGTTTCCTTTTAAAGCACGCATCAATATCGTTAAGAAAGCTTGTAAAAAATACCCAAACGCCACTGTTTTACCGAGTCTTGATTACCTTGTTTCATATGCGACATTCCCAAAATACTTTTTGCAAAAAGAAGCGATGATTCGCGAAGAACATGCCATGGTCGATGTGCTTACCTTTAAAAACTACTATATGAAAACATTCAATATTGTTAAACGTTACGTTGGCGAAGAACCAATCAGTGCGATGACAAATATGTACAATGAAACGATGAAAAAATACTTAAATCAGAACTTAATTATCATTCCAAGAAAATATCTTGATGGTATGATTATTAGCGCTTCTACTGTTAGAAAACACTTGAAGAACGATCAACAAAGTGAAGCCTATAAATATCTTCCACAAGCAACGATTGACTTCTTAGAATCGAAGGAGGGTCATGATGCAATCAGAGCACTCAAAAAAAGAGATACAAGACACTAAAAATAAGCTTATCGAAGCACGAGATGCGTTTGAAAAACATCGTCAATACCTCGCAAAAAAAGAGAAAAAAACACTGATTACGCTCAAAACCAACCTACCTGGAACACCGAAAAATACATGGTATAGTGAGGTTCTCTTGAGTATCTTTCATAAGTTAATCTCAGAAACCTTTACAATCCACACGATTAGTAAGCATCAATCATTCGCCGGCGATAGTTATTTTTATACCGTCGAAGCAGCCCCAGAAAAAGCCAAAAAGCAATGCATGATTTTCGAACACGAACACCACTTAGGACGTTTTATTGACCTCGATGTTCATTACCGTAAAGACCGCTATAACCGCGAGGATTATCAGTACCCACCACGCCGCTGTTTTGTGTGTGATGACTTTGCTCATATATGCACAAGAGATGAGCGCCATTCCAAAGAAGCCTTACGTGGTTTTATCGAAAACCGCACGGTGGAATATTTGTTAGAAGCCCTTAGCAATAATGTTGCGATCGCCTTAGAACGCGAAGTTTATTTATATCCAAAATTTGGTTTGGTTTCACATAAAGATTCTGGGGCACATAAAGATATGAACATCAAACACTTTTTAGCATCAATCCATGCCCTAAAACCTTGGTTTAAAACCTTTTTAGAAGTCGGGTGTCATCTTGAAAAGCGCAAAAACACCTTAAGGGGCTTTGGTATTGCCGCCGAAAAAGCAATGTTTGAAGCGACAAACAAAATCAATACCCACAAAGGAGCGATATTCATCTTTGGTGCGTTTTTACCATTTTTTATGGATGGGATAATGAAGCAAAAATCTTTAGACGAAGTGATATCAAGCTGTGCACAGTTTGTAAGAGAAGTGACCAAGGACGATTTCATTGACTTAGAACAAAAAACTTCTTTGACTGCGGGCGAAATCATTTACCAAAAATACGGCTTAAAAGGCATCCGTGAAGAAGTATCACAAGGGTTCCCGAGTATTATGAGTTGGTATAACAAACAAAGCTACAGCAACTACCAAAAACTTTGTGCAATCATGATGCGTTTAGACGATACCACTATTATTAAAAGACATAACCTCACAACGCTAAAAAACGTTCAAAAAGATATGTCTGTTTTACTGAAAAACAAGCCTTTTGATACCGCCATGTATGAAAAACTCTCTGAGGACTACAAAGCGAAAGGTATCTCGCCAGGAGGAAGTGCGGATATCTATGCCTTAGTATGTTTTCTAGATTTAACCAAACATTTACTAAAAAACAAACAGACTATCGATTAGTCTGTTTGCTGATAAAGCTTCCCTTGATACGTATTTTGCCTTCGCATCTTTTTATCAATGTCGTTTAGGACTACAAATTTTTTCAATGTCCATAACGGTGCAATCAACAAATCTTTTGGACTATCACCGGTTAAGCGGTGCACAATGATGTTTGGATTTAGCCGCTCGATCTGTTTTACTGCAATTGAGACATAGGCTTCTTTTGTGAGTAAGTTAAAAGGTTTTTCGTGATACTGCTTTGCTAAAGCAGTATTTTTCATGACATGAAGCATATGGATTTTTATCCCTTGAATATCTAAGCGATTTAAGTATTCAACGGTTTCTAACATCATTGACTCGGTTTCATTTGGAAAGCCATTAATAATATGTACGACAACTTCAAGTTTTTGTTTTCGCAACGCTTTTACCGCGCTTTCAAAACACGCTAAATCGTGACCCCGGTTCATCCATTCTGAGGTCGCTTCATGAATCGATTGTAGACCGAGTTCGATGGTTACATCGGTTTTTTTATTCAAATCAGCTAAGAGATCTATTTTTGATGCTTCTAAGGCATCGCATCGGGTCCCAATGTTCAAGCCAACAATATCAGGGTCAAGTGCGATACTCGCTTCAAACATTTCTTTTAGTGCTTCGGTAGGTTTGTAGGTATTTGTGTTTGCTTGAAAGTAGGCGATATATTTAGCATTAGGCCATTTTTCATGCATCATGGTTTTAACACTGTCAAACTGTGTTTGCAAGTCGTCTTTTACACTACCCGCAAAATCGCCACTTCCTGAGGGACTACAAAAAATGCAGCCACCAAGTCCTTTAGAACCGTCTTTGTTTGGACATGTAAAATGTCCGTTTAACGAGACTTTAAAGACTTTTTGACCGTATTTATTGCGTAAATAACGATTGTAAGTATGGTACTTTTTTTCTTGGTTTTGCCAAATCATTTTATCACCTAATATTATTGTATCATATTTATTCAGAAAGCTATTTTTATGATATAATATTAGCGGTGATGCATATGCTTAATAAAATTCGTACCGCAATCGTTCAACCAGCGGCTTTAATCTCATATCGAAATGATGGCTATTTAAAAGCCTTTTTGTATATATTTATGTTTGCAAGTATTATGGCATTAGTGCCATTTTTATTAATCATGAGTTTTGATGGAATTCCAAATACGGTGCGTAACGAAGTGCGCGAAGCATATGTCCAACCTGAGTCACGCTGTGAAATTATAGATGCGGAACTCGATTGTGAGGTATCCGATGAACGTATCGATGTTTTAACTGTTAACGGCGGGGTTTTTACCATTGATACTTTCAGTTCTCTCGATGTTGATGCGTATGGGGGCATGATTTATCATATTGTCTTACATGATGAAAATATATATCTTATGTTTTTAGGAACTATTTTGCGAGAGAAGCCAATCGAAGCATTGGATGAAGCCGTTCACAATATACGTTTTGATTATGCTGCTGAAGATGCTGATGCATTTTATCGAGCATGGTTTCGCGCCGCCGATCAAGAGATTATCGAGATGCGCACAGTGTGGGCAGTTTCTGTAGGGATTTTTTCAGCAATCTCAAACTTTCTTTTGTTTAATATCTTTGTCTTACTAAACACGGTTTTAACGCGCGTTCGGTTAAAGCCTATTCCGTTTAAACAAATGTATGTGATGATGACGTATGCAGCAACACTGCTATATATTGTATTAATCTTCCATGAACTTTTAAGTGTTGCGATTGAGATTTCGTTTATTTTCTTCATTATAATTTTATTCGTTGCCTTTAGACAGATGAACCGTTTATCAATGGAATTACAAAGACGTATCTATCGTCAATAACCTTGCGTAAAACATTTGAATATGCTATGATATATCAAAGCTATGAAATAGAATAGTAGGACTTAGAGTGTTTTTAAGAGACTTGGTGGTTGGTGCGAACCAAGAACGCTTAAGTGTGAACTCACCTATTTCGCTGTGCAAAAGCACCGCTTACCAGCGTTAACGGTTCAAGTGCCGGCGATGCCGGAAATAAGGTGGTACCGCGGATTATTCGCCCTTAAATTTAAGGGCGATTTTTATTTATAAGGAGTGATTACGATGAGTTACAACCCCCAACAGATTGAGAAAAAATGGCAAAAGAAATGGTATGAGGGAAACGTATTTCAGGCGATAGATTTTTCTGATAAGCCAAAATATTATGCACTCGTAGAGTTTCCATACCCATCCGGAACTGGTATGCATGTCGGTCATATTAGAGCCTATACAAGTTTAGAAATCATTGCTAGAAAACGTCGTATGGAAGGGTATAATGTTTTATTTCCAATCGGTTTTGATGCCTTTGGTTTACCGACTGAAAACTATGCGATTAAAGAAAAAATCCATCCAAGAACCATTACCGATCAAAACATTGAAACCTTTACGCGCCAACTTAAAATGGCAGGGTTTAGTTTTGATTATGATCGCGTGGTTGATACGACTGATCCAAACTATTATCAATGGACGCAATGGATTTTTTTACAATTGTTCAAAAAGGGCTTGGCCTATCGGAATAAAACCCAAGTGAATTTTTGTCCATCATGTAAAGTCGTTTTATCGAACGAAGAAAGCCAAGGTGGCGTCTGTGACCGCTGTGATTCATCGGTTGAACAAAAGGAAAAAGATGTTTGGTTTTTGAAAATAACCGAATATGCAGAACGCTTACTCGAAGGTTTAAAAGATCTTGAAACGCTACCGCGAATCAAAACCGAACAAGAAAACTGGATTGGCCGAAGCGAAGGTGCAGAAGTCATATTCGACATCAAAGATAGCACGGATAAACTCCATGTTTTTACCACCCGTTCAGACACACTTTATGGCGCTACATTTATGGTCATTGCTCCAGAACACCCGCTGATTAAAGCTTCATTTGATAAAATAAAAAATCAAAGTGCAATTCGTGAATATCAAGAAAAAGCTAAGCAAAAGAGTGAGTTTGAGAGAACGCAACTTGTTAAAGATAAGACTGGGGTAAGAGTCTATGGTATTGAAGCCATCAATCCGGTCACTAAAAAAACGATGCCAATTTATATCGCTGATTATGTCATGATGGGATATGGAACCGGTGCAATCATGGCTGTTCCTGGTCATGACCAACGTGATTATGAGTTTGCCAAAGCATATGACTTACCGATTGTTGAAGTTATCAAAGGTGGCGATTTAAGTAAAGAAGCATATACCGATACCGAGTCAGGTATTTTAGTGAACAGTGATATCTTAAATGGTCTTGAAGTAAAAGAGGCGATTGAAAAGATGAATGCATATCTTGAAGAGCGCAACTTAGGAAAACGGATGGTCACTTTTAAGATGAAAGACTGGGCGTTCAACCGTCAGCGTTACTGGGGAGAGCCGATTCCAATTGTGCATTGTGAATCGTGTGGGATGGTTCCTGTCGATGAAAAAGATTTACCAGTCACCCTTCCTAAAGTTGACCATTTTGAACCAACTGATACCGGTGAAAGTCCACTTGCAAACATCGAAAGCTTTGTCAATACGACATGTCCAAAGTGTCATGGAAAAGCTAAAAGAGAAACCGATACGATGCCGCAATGGGCTGGAAGCAGTTGGTATTTCTTACGATATATCGACCCACACAATGATCAAGTATTAGCCGATTATGATAAACTGCAATATTGGATGAGTGTCGATTGGTATAACGGCGGTATGGAACATGTCACAAGACATGTTATATACTCGCGATTTTGGCACTTGTTCTTATCTGATTTAGGGGTAGTTCCAACCGCGGAACCTTATAAAAAAAGAACTGCTCAAGGCTTAATTTTAGGTCCTGATGGCGACAAAATGAGTAAATCTAAAGGCAATGTCGTCAATCCTATGGAAATGATTGAAACGTTTGGGGCAGATACGTTAAGACTTTATATATTATTTATCGGCGATTATGAACAATCAACCCCTTGGAGTGATTCTGGTGTTAAAGGAGCGCGGCGCTTTTTAGATAAAGTGTGGCGTCTGCATACCAATCTTACTGATGTAGAGGATGATAAAAACATCATTACCCTATTACATCGCACCATCGATGAAGTCGATAAGGATCTCGAACAAACAAAATTCAATACAGCGATTGCTAAACTTATGACATTGACCAATGCTTTAAGTGCCGAAAAAGCGGTCAATCGTTCAACGTATCAAACCTTGCTAAGCCTCTTGCATCCATTCGCCCCTCACATCACCGAAGAACTTAACGAGTTAATCGGCAATCAATCTAGTTTGGTGTTTGCACCATATCCGAAAGCAGACCCAGAAAAAATGATTGAGGATACCATCACTATGGTCATTAGCATCAACGGTAAAGTACGTGAGAAAGTTGAAGTGTCGGTTGATGAAGACCGCGAAAAATTAGAGAAGATGGCTTTAAGCAATGCACGCATTAAGACATTGATTGAAGGAAAAACAGTTCGCAAAGTTATTGTTGTACCGAATAAGTTAATAAACATAGTCGTTTCATAAAGCCCTTTTTCTAGGGCTTTTTTCTTGTTTATAATCTTTTATAATCTGTCATACATCTATTTGAATAGATTTTAAATATTTCGCACAATTATCATTGAAACCGCAAATTAAAAATGTTATAATCATTTACGTAAAAACGCTTTCATGAGACGGCGTTTAAATTTTGAAAAGAATACTTTTTAAGGAGGACTTTTTTAATGAAGAAATTTGAGTACATGGAGAAACACGGGTATGAGCAGTTGGTGTTCTTTCACGACAAAACGACTGGTTTGAAAGGTATTACGTGTATCCATGATACATCGCTTGGGCCAGCACTTGGGGGAACAAGACTTTGGAACTATGACACTGAAGATGAAGCAACGCTTGATGTTTTACGTTTAGCACGTGGAATGACATACAAAGCAGCAGCCGCAGGATTAAATCTTGGTGGTGGAAAAACAGTATTAATCGGCGATCCAGAGAAGGTCAAAAGTGAAGCATATTTCCGTGGGCTTGGGCGCTATGTTCAAACCTTGAATGGGCGTTACATTACTGCTGAAGATGTCAATACATCGACAAAAGATATGGACTTTGTCAATATGGAAACAGATTATGTAGTAGGACTTAAACACAAAAGTGGAAACCCTTCACCGTTTACGGCTCTAGGAGCATTCCATGGTATTCGCGCGTCTTTAAAAGAAGTGTATGGGGATGATACGATTGAAGGTAAAACTTTTGCAGTGCAAGGTGCCGGACAAACCGGAGACTTTTTAATCGGATACTTGCTTGAAGCAAAAGCGAAAAAAATCTACTTCACCGAAATTAATGAAAAGCATATTGCTAAAATTAAAGAGAAATACCCTGAAGTTGAGTTTGTTGAACCAGATGACATCTATGGGCTAGATGTTGATGTTTATGCCCCTTGCGCACTCGGCGCAACAATGAATGATAAAACAATTCCTCAACTGAAATGTAAAATCGTTGCAGGTACAGCTAACAATGTACTAGATGATGAAGAAAAACATGGAAACATGTTAAAAGAAAGAGGTATTTTATACTCGCCTGATTTTGTTATTAACGCGGGTGGGTTGATCAATGTTTATCATGAACTTCAAGGCTATAACCGTCAAAACTCAGAAAACGATATCGCGAAGATTTATGACCGTTTAATGGACATTTACAAAATCGCAAAAGAATCGGATACACATACACAAAATGCAGCGAAATTATTCGCTAAAGATCGCATTAAAACGATTAGCACCGTACGCGCCAACTTTGTTAAACGATAAGTGAAGCGCATCACGATTTTGACCGGGCATTATGGATCGGGAAAATCGGAAATTGCGGTAAATTTGGCCATACAAGAAAACTTAAACTGCTTAATTGACTTAGACATTATAAATCCTTATTTTCGCTCGCGAAGTGTTCGTGGTTTGTTAGAAAGTAATGGTGTTGAGTTAATTGAGTCAACGATTGAAAATGCAGCTGGAAGCGACCTCCCTTTCATTAGTTCGAAAGGGAGTCGTCCTTTTGTTAACAGAGATTTAAGTGCTGTATATGACTTGGGTGGTACGAAGCACGGTGCTAAAGTGATGATGCAATTTCGTGATTTTATTAAATATCCCGAAGACATAGATTTTTTGGTTGTTGTAAATATTTATAGGCCAGAAACCGATCGCGCAAATAAAATTATAAAAATGATTGAAGAACTTGAAGCATCGAGTCAAATTCGTGTCACAGGATTAATCAACAACTCGAATTTGATGGAATATACCGATGAAAGTATGATAGAAGCAGGCGAGCAGATCATTCAAGAAGCATCGCAACTGACGGGTGTTCCAATCGTCTATACTTTTATTGAAGAACATCTGAAAACAACCAAAACCTTTGCAGGGGAAAACATAATCTTAACACGACACCTTGCAAAAAAATGGTTATAGGAGGAAATTATGGCAAAAGGAAGAATTATCATCGATCAGGATAAGTGTAAAGGATGCGATCTTTGTGTGCATCAATGTCCTGTTCATATTTTAGAGTTAGATACCTCGACAACCAATCAAAAAGGGTATACACCGCTGATGGTTAACGATCCAGAAAAATGTATTGCTTGTGCGTTTTGTGCAATGATTTGTCCGGATTCTGTTATTACAGTCGAGCGTTTTGTGAAGGAGTGATTTGATGGCTAAAGTATTGATGAAAGGGAACGAAGCAATGGCACTTGCCGCAATTAAAGGTGGCTGTGATGCGTTTTTCGGATACCCAATAACCCCTCAAAATGAGATTCCAGAGTACCTCTCTTATCATATGGAAGAAAACAATCGTATCTTTGTACAAGCTGAGAGTGAAGTGGCAGCGATTAATATGGTTTATGGTGCCGCAGGGTCTGGAGCACGAGTTTTAACCTCTTCGTCGAGTCCGGGAATCGCTTTGAAACAAGAAGGTATTAGCTATATTGTTGGAAGTGAGCTTCCTTGTGTGATTATCAACGTTATGCGTGGAGGACCTGGCTTAGGTGGTATTCAACCAAGTCAAGGTGACTATAATCAAATTACCCGTGGTGGTGGAAATGGCGACTATCACCTCATTGCATTTGCCCCTGAAACATTACAGGAAACGGTCGATGTCGTGAAAGAATCTTTTGACTTAGCTGATTATTATCGTAACCCTGTTATGATTGCAGTTGATGGTTTGATCGGTCAAATGATGGAACCGGTTGATATGGATAAAGAAATCCCGCAAAAGGATTTACCTGCAAAAACATGGGCAGCTACTGGAGAGTCAGGAAAACGCGGATCTAGAAACAAGATTGTTTCGTTACATTTAGATCCATACGATTTAGAAAAACACAACTTAAAACTTAAAGAAAAATACGATAAAATGGTCGAAAATGAACAACGTTATGAAATGATTTCAATCGAAGATGCTGAGGTTGTTATTGTTGCTTATGGATCAATGGCTAGAATTGCTCGAAGCGCGGTTAAAGCGTTGCGCGAAGAAGGTGTCAAAGTTGGAATTATCCGTCCAATTACGATTTGGCCATTCCCAGAAAAAGCATTCGAGAATTTACCAGAAAGTGTCCACACATTATTGACGCTTGAAATGAGTTTAGGACAAATGCATCAAGACGTTAAAATCGTTAATCAAGGACGCTACAATTTAGCGTTTTACGGACGTGCTGGTGGCGTTGTCCCAGAAACAGATGAAATTATCGAACAAGTGCGCAAATACGTAGGGGGGAATAAATAATGAAAACCCAAACGGTATATAAGCCAACAGATGGGCTTGTAAAAAGAGACTTATCTTACTGTCCTGGATGTACCCATGGTGTCATCCATAAACTCGTCGGTGAAGTATTAGAAGAAAAAGGCTTGCTCGATACAGGTGTCGGTGTTGCAAGTGTTGGTTGTAGTGTTATGAGTTATGAGTTTTTCAACTGTGATATGCAACAAGCCGCACATGGTCGCGCACCAGCCGTTGCGACTGGTATTAAGCGTGTTCGACCAGAATCAACTGTATTTACCTATCAAGGTGATGGTGACTTAGCGAGTATTGGGATGGCTGAAATTGTTCATGCTGCCCATCGTGGTGAAAACATTACAGTCATCTTTGTCAACAATGCTATTTATGGTATGACGGGTGGACAAATGGCACCAACAACACTCATCGATCAAAAAACCTCAACCTCACCAAGAGGACGTAAACAAAAAGATGCTGGATTGCCACTGCGCATGTCTGAACTTTTAGCTACGGTTCCGGGCGCAACTTATTTAGAACGCGTAAGTGTCCATGATCCAAAGCATATTCGTAAAGCTAAAAAAGCATTAGAAAAAGCGTTCGAAGTGCAAACCCAAAAACAAGGTTTCTCCATGATTGAGTTTGTTTCAACATGCCCAGTTAACTGGGGAATGACACCTCAAGATTCATTAGAATGGGCCGTAGATAACTTAATTCCTTACTACCCATTGGGTGTATATAAAGACGCAACGAAAGGTGATGACAATGGCTAATACTGAACAAGTAATCATTGCTGGATTTGGTGGTCAAGGCGTTATGTTGATCGGACAAATCTTATCATATGCCGCAACAAATAAAGGCGTTAATACAGTTTGGATTCCATCTTATGGACCAGAAACACGTGGAGGAACAGCCAACTGTTCAGTCTCGATTTCGGATGAAATGATTAATTCACCCATCGTCACGTCACCGGATAGTGTTATCGCGATGAACTTACCATCTCTTCAAAAGTTTGAGCCGAAACTTAAAAAAGATGGAATACTCCTCGTTAACACATCGGCAATCAAAGACTACAACTATCGTGAAGACATCAAAGTTATTAAGATTGATGCAAATAAAGAAGCATTAAGCTTAGGAAATTTGAAAGTTGCGAATATGATAATGTTAGGGGCTTATATTCAAGCCAGCGGTGTTTTTGAGAAAGACAACATCACAGAAATATTCACCAAAATATTTACAGATTCAAAAGCAAAACTTATTGATGTAAATATCAAAGCACTTGAAACTGGTATGAAGTTGGCAACATAATCAGCCCATTTCTACAAGGTGGTGAAAAGGATGAAAATCCTTACAATTAATCCCGGTTCAACAAGTACGAAAGTCGCTGTTTTTGAAGGAACAAAACGCATTGCTAAAACAACCATCAAACACGATGATGGTGAAATGCTCACCTTTGAGACATTGACTGATCAGATTCCAATGCGTCAAACACTCATTCTCGATTTTTTAAGCGCCAATGATTTTACCTTAGAAGATATGGATGGTTTTATTGGTCGTGGTGGGCTTTTAAGGCCTTTAAGCAGCGGTCTTTATGAAGTCAATGATAACATGATTGACGATTTACAAAACAATACCCATGGCACCCATGCCTCGAATCTTGGGGGATTGATTGCGCATATGCTCGCAAGCCAAGTTGGAAAAAAAGCATATATTGCAGATCCAGTCGTTGTTGACGAAATGGATAAAGTTGCTAAGATGAGTGGTTTAAACGGCGTTGAAAGACGCAGTTTGTTTCATGCCTTAAACCAAAAAGCTGTGGCTAGAAAATATGCTGAAAAAGTTAATATTCCTTATGAAGATCTACACTTGATTATCGCCCATTTAGGTGGAGGAATTAGTGTAGGGTACCACAAACAAGGGCGTGTAGTAGATGTCAATAATGCGCTCGACGGAGATGGACCGATGTCTCCTGAACGAACAGGAAGCCTACCTATTGGCAGTGTTATTGAACTCGCCTATAGCGGACAATATACTAAAGCCGAGTTTTTGAAGCTGATTCATGGATACGGTGGCATGTTTAGTTATCTCAATACCAAGGATGCTGAAGAAGTATCAGATATGTTAAACTCAGGTCGTGTCGAAGCAATGCGCGTTGTTAAAGCGATGGTCCATCAAATCGCCAAAGAGATTGGTGCGATGTATGCTGTAACACGTGGTTCACTCGATGCGATTATCATTACCGGTGGCCTTGCTTACAATCAAGATATCATCCAACCACTGATCGAAATGGTCGAACATATCGGTGAACTTGTTATCTATCCTGGTGAAAACGAACTTGAAGCTTTAGCATTTAACATGCATGCGTTCCTAACTGGCGTTATCGAAGCTAAAAACTACTAAAAAGCTGTGAATTCACAGCTTTTTTTCTTTAAAGAAAAGTTTCACGCTACGTGTATGATTAAAGTGAAAGCGAGGAGATTGATTATGCCAATTTGTAAGGTTTGTTTTGGTTTTTTTGTAAAGGCACAAACATTTGATACTCTGTTTCAAAAACAACTCCACTGTACGATTTGTGATACGTATCTCAAACAAAACGCTACCCTAGATGTCTTTCCACTGCATAATGCCGTTGTAGAATGTTACGCCTACGATGCTGATGAGCATCCTGCACTGACCAAACAATTTTTTGAAACGATGACTTTAAAAGAAAATCAAAACTATTATTTCTTTGAACCATCATGGCAAACCCAACCTATATCACTGATTCTATTGACCACTTTGATCAAACCTTTGAGAATTATGAGTTATCAACCTATCAATCGTGACTTCTTTGAATTTATCGATCAGTTAAAAGAAAAAATTTTAGAATAAATTTCAAATTTAAAGTTGAATTTATAACGCTATGTTATAATAGATGTATAAAAACCAAAGGAGTTGATTTTGATGCTAGTTGAAGTCAGAGGCAAAAATGGATTTAAAGTCACTGAAGCTATTGAGAATTATGCAAAAGACAAACTCGAAAAGGTTGAAAAGTATTTCAAA
>SKGE01000041.1 GCA_007117625.1 Candidatus Izemoplasma sp.
AAATGGTTATGCCTGGGGACAACGTAGAAATGATCGTTGACCTTATTGCACCAATCGCACTTGAACAAGGTACTAAGTTCTCAATCCGTGAGGGTGGACGTACTGTTGGTGCTGGTGTTGTTGCTGAAATTCTTAAGTAATTAACCAAACCAATTAGAGGCTTGCTTGCAAGTCTCTTTTTTTATACAAAAAAACGCACTAACAGTTAGTGCGCATTCAGTCTTAGTTTTTTAAAAAAAAGTTTGGTTCGCTCATGAGTAGGCGAAATAAAAATATCATTTGATAAACGATCTTCCACGATTTTGCCTCTATCCATAAAAATAACACGATCCGCCACATCGTTCGCAAACTGCATTTCATGTGTCACCAAAACCATCGTGATACCATCATTCGATAGATTTTTAATCACCTCAAGCACTTCTCCAACCGTTTCTGGATCAAGTGCACTCGTAGGCTCATCTAATAGTAAAACTTTTGGATCCATTGACAACGCTCTTGCGATGGCAGCACGTTGCTTTTGTCCACCGGATAGCTGACCTGGTTTTTTATTTGCAAACCCATCCATATGAACTTTTTTTAACATCGCATAGGCTTTTTCTTTAGCCGCTTCTTTATCCCGCTTAAGTACAGAAACTTGTGCAACTATACAGTTTTCAAGGATGCTCAAATGGTTAAATAAATTAAAAGATTGAAACACCATCGCAATATCTTTTCTAGCGTTTTGTAAAGTTTTCGGATGTTCATTCATCGTAGTATCATTAAAGTAAACAGTACCATTCGATGGAACTTCTAAATAGTTCAGCGTTCTTAACAAAGTACTTTTACCACTTCCACTAGGGCCAATTATGACCGTAACTTTATCGCTCTCAAAGGTCGTTGTAATGTTATTTAAAACGGGTCCATCTCCAAAATCTTTATAAAGGTTTTCTACTTTAATCATATAATATTCCCTCGCTTTCACTTTTTAAAGGATCAATCGCTGCTTTACCAAACCAAAGCGCAATGTACTTCAAAGCATAGACTGCAACCATCACTGTTAGTAAGTAAATAATCGATACGATAATAAAAGCTTCATAATGTCGATACGTCGCACTTGCTACAGCTCTGCCCATATAAAAAAGTTCAGCGACACCAATGACACTTAAAACAGCGGTGTCTTTAATGTTGACAACAAGCTCATTCCCAATCGCAGGAACCATATTTTTAAGTGCTTGAGGAAGTAATATTTTACGGTAGACCTGAGCATTGCTCATACCTAAACTTTCAGCAGCTTCTCTTTGACCAACATCTACCCCTAAAAGACCAGCTCTTAAAACTTCAGTCAGATAAGCAGCTGTGTTTAGACTAACAATGATCAGCCCCGCTAAAAGAATCGGTATTCTTATCCCAAGATGTCCTAAACCATAATAAAAAATCATCGCTTGAACCAGCATTGGAGTACCTCTAAAAAACCCAACATAAAAGACACTGAATCGATAAGTGAACCGTTTAAGTAAGCGAATAGAAAGATGACTAAAGCGGTCAATTTTTTGTGTTTTAAAAACAACCAGCATTAAAGAGATTACCAACCCAAATATTGTACCAACAACTGCTAAAATCAAAGTAAACTTTAAACCCTCAAAAAACAAAGGGTAATTGTGGCGCAAAATGTGCCACAATCCCCCAAAAAAACTGCTTGGCATTGATGTTAAACCAATCATTATGGTTGTCTGTTCAATGCATCTTCCATGATTTGATTACGCGTTTCATCAGTCAAAGTACTTAAAAAACTGTTGATGGAATCTCTTAGTTCCGTTTCGCTTTGACGTACCGCGATACTAACGGTCACATCACTTTCATCTAATACAAAACCATTTTCTTCAAACGATATAATCGTTAGATTCGGGTTGTTTCTAACAATACTTTGAGCCACAACAAGTTCTGCAATAAGTGCATCGCTCATGCCAGAAGAGACTTGGGATACCAATGCCGTATAATCGCTTAATGGGTTCATATGAACGGCACCATCTATTTGTTCAATTAGATCATCTTGCAGCGTACCCATCTGCGCTACGATGCGTGCTCCATTAAAGTCGTCTAAACTGCTAGCTTCAGCGTATGCACTATCGGCTCTAACAACTATAACTTGCTCACTTCTAAAGTAGGCATCACTGAAATTAACCACTTCAGCACGAGTAGGTGTTGGGCTCATTCCGGCAATTATAACATCAATGTCACTAGATGTTAAAGCTGGAATTAATCCGTCCCAATCAATTTTACGAACGACAAGTTCTCGCCCTAAGTAATCCGCCAATTGTTGTGCGATCTCAATATCATAACCGTCACAATAGGCGTTCACACCACTGATTTGACTACCACTTTCTTCTGAAGTGGTCCAGTTAAATGGAGCATAGTTACATTCTAAGCCAACAACTAATGTCGACTCATCGCTTTCACAAGCGGCCAATACTATTGCCGTAACCAAAACAATAGCTAGCGTAAAAAATCTTCTCATTTCAATCCTCCGTGAATTTTTTTCATAAAAAAAAGCGTCACGTTGGACACTAAATGTTTTAACCATGAAAGAAAAAACGAATCTAGCGCCTCTACCAAAGTAGGAGTATTATAGGTTTTCCCTACAATCCCATACAAGAGTGATGTCTCACTATTGCATTCGGCGATGGTTGCCTTTCATTGTGTTCACAGCCTACCGGCTCCCACAATTACTCATCTGCATCGCGACCTCTAATTTTTATGCTGATACAACTATAACAAACATTCTAAAAGTCTGTCAACGCGATTATTCATGTAAGTGTTTTCAT
>SKGE01000024.1 GCA_007117625.1 Candidatus Izemoplasma sp.
ATGACTCATCGGCACTAGTATGTCGAGAAGAAGGCGCTGATCCACTTCGCGTAGGGATGAATCTTGTCTATCCGCCGTTTGAAATGCGCGATGATAATAATCAACCAACAGGTGTAAGTGTGGATATCGCGAAAGCCTTTGGTGAGTATATTGGCTGTGAAGTTGAGATTGTTGATGTCGATTTTGCGAACTTAATTGATTCGTTAAATCTTGGTGATATTGATTTGATTATTGCTTCGATGAGTCGCACGCCAGCACGTGCGGAGTTAATCACTTTTAGTGATCCGTACATGTACTTTAAAATTATTGGTTTAATCAATCAAGACTTTGCGGATGAATATGGCATTACGGAAGATTCAAGTGTTGAAGACTTGCTTGCGATTTCAAGTGCAACCTATGTTGGTGTTGCGGGACAAGTATCTAGTTCGTTACCGATTGATTTGGGTATTGATTTTAGCCGTGTTTCATCAACGATTGATTTAGATAGTGCCGCGGCACGTGTTGCTTTTGGTGATGATGATGTCTTGATGATGAGTGCTGCACCAGTTGTTCGAAATCATTTAGTGAATCCAGATACCACGCTTGTGCTTTGGGATCCGTTCCAATCAAGTCCAATTTCTATGGGGATGCGCCATGGTGAAGATGAGTTATTAGAACTTGCGAACTCGTTTATCTCTAAGATGGATGAAGAAGGCGGACTCTATGAACAGTTGTCTGAAGACTGGGACGATGCTATTTTAGAAATCTTAGATCGTTACGGTTTAGAATTCTTTTTAAGCGAAGATTAATATGAATGCTGAACGGTTAAGAGAACGCAAGTCTGAAGCGAATAAGCAACGGTTCTATTTAACCCTTAACTATGTCTTAGCGATTTTAACGTTTGTTGGGCTTGCTGTATGGGTGGTCATTAATCAGCCTAGAGATTTGGATTTTTCTGGGATAGAAGCACGTTCAGAAGTTATTAGAAGTGCCTTCTTCAAAACGATTGAAGTTTCATTAATCGCGTTGGCTGGAAGTATGGTGTTGGGCTTGGTGTTTTACTTTTTCTCGATTAGTAAGATTAAGTATTTAAGAGCGTTTACTGATGTATTTACAGAGATAATTTATGGAACTCCGTTGCTTGTTATGATTTTTATGATGGGGTATGCAATTCGTTCGGTGTTCAATTTTACCGATGCGAGCAATATGGGATTAATTGGGTTAACGATTTATATTACTCCGTATATGACGAATATTTTTAGAGCTGCCTTTTCAAGTATTCCTGAAACGCAGTACCAAGCGATGGACTTATTTGGATTTTCAATATTTCAGCGGTATGTGTATATTATTATTCCGCAAATGATTCGGAATTTAATGGCGCCACTGATGAATAACTTTTCGCTTATTATTAAAGGGAGTGCCTTGCTTTATGTCGTCACGACACGTGAGATTTTCTATGAGTTGTTTTCTTATCGGAATGCAACCGGAAGATCGCTTGAGGCATTCTTTGTGATGTGGCTGCTCTATATTAGTATTACGTTACCGCTCTCGATGTTGACACGGTTTATTGAAAGAAGGTGGCGGACGTGAATATTTCACTTAAAAATTTGAGTCATGAATATGATATTGAAGTATTAGATCAGCTAGAGTTAGAGCTTGAAGATGTTTCTTCTGTAGCTTTGATTGGCGTGAGTGGATCAGGAAAAAGTACTTTGCTTCGGTTGATGTCAGGGATTGAAAAACCGACGCGTGGTTTGATTAAGGTGAATGATACTTTGACGAGCCTTAAAGCGTATAAAAAACGAGTTGGGTTTGTATTTCAATACCATAATTTGTTTCCGCATTTAACATTAGAACGCAACATTACGTTGATTTTAGAAAAAACACGAAATGTTCCCAAAGAAAAAGCGGTTGAAATCGCTCAGAAAAACCTACAAGCTTTACAACTGGGAGATCAAATGCATAAGTTGCCTAAAAATGTTTCTGGGGGTCAAGCGCAACGCGCTTCGATCGCACGGGCATTGTCACTTGATCCAGATGTTATCTTTCTGGATGAGCCGACGGCTTCACTCGATCCAATTTTAACCCATGAAGTGTTGATGGCGGTGAAGAAGTTGCGTGAGCTTGGAAAAGATTTTGTGTTTGCGACCCATGTGATTAGTTTTGTCCGCGATTTTGCCGATTATGTTGTGTTTATGGAAAAAGGAAAAATTGTTGAGCACGGTAAACCGAATATTCTGGAGAACCCAAAAACCGCTGCGTTTAAAGATTATATGCAAAAAGTTCATTAAAACGATGTTTTACATCGTTTTTTTGATGTGAATTATTTGCGGCATCGTGGTACAATAAATAAAGCATGGGGTGATAGTATGGACTTAAAAGAAACAAGGATTAACCGGTCTGTGAAGTTTACCAATTCGTTTTTAGAAGTGATTGAAGATGATGTGCGTTTACCGGATGGAAATACCTCTAAACGGATTGTGGTCAAGCATGTCGGTGCGGCCTCGGCGTTGCCGGTTTTGAAAAACGGCAATGTTTTATTGGTGAAGCAGTATCGTTATGCGATCTCTGGGATAAGTTTAGAGATCCCTGCGGGAAAAAAGGATTATCGCGGTGAGGACGGTAAAGCTTGTGCTTTGCGCGAGCTCGAAGAAGAAACTGGGTATACGAGTGCGGATGTGTTGCCCTTGCAAGCTATTTATTCTGCGATTGGGTTTTCCGATGAGCTTGTGGAGATTTATTTAGCACGTGATTGTGAACCGTTAGCGGTGCAGCCTAAAGGTGATGACGATGAGTTTATTGAGCTTGTTGAGTTACC
>SKGE01000002.1 GCA_007117625.1 Candidatus Izemoplasma sp.
TCTTGATTGGTTTCGGTGACAACTGAAAAACTATCAATACCGCTAACGCGTTTTAACATCTTTGTGATGGTTTCAACATCGGCACCACCTAGGTGTATGTAGAGCCGGTCGTGGGCGTGTTCAAAGCTTATTTTGGGGTGTGATACTTTTTCTTTTACACTTTGGCGAAGCGCTTTGATAAATCTTTTTTTGTTTGCGCCTTTTAACATCAGATCGCCAAATCTGACTAAGATTGTATTTTCCATGGTTTCATCTCCTAAATCAACACTATTTTACCATAAATCTTGTATTTTTGAGGGGCTTTTATTATTATATCTTTAGGTGATACTATGTTTGAATATGAAGTGCTCTCAAAAGATAGAGCTAAGAATTACAGTAGAATGCTTGAAGTCTTGCCACATTATTTGAGTAAAGACGATACAATGATTACGAATTTAGCCAATGTTAGCGCATTGATCAACTTTTATGTCGACGCGATTAACTGGGTAGGCTTTTACATTTATGACGGGTCTATTTTAACCTTAGGTCCGTTTCAAGGGTTGCCTGCTTGCACGAGAATAGAACTTGGTCGCGGGGTGTGCGGTGTCGCGGCAAAAACTGGTGAAACGCAAGTTGTTGAAGATGTTCATTCCATCGAAAACCATATTACCTGTGATGCTGCGAGCCAAAGTGAAATCGTTGTGCCAATCTATCACAAAGGTAGTCTGGTTGCAGTTTTGGACATTGATAGTCCGATAAAAAAGCGTTTTGGAACACTTGAAAAAGAGACATTTGAAGCACTCGTAAGAGCAATAGTTGACAAGTCGTTATAATTGTTATATAATGCTTGCGCATGTGTAATAAAGGCAGCTACATAGTAACGTTTTAGCTCACTGAATAATCCTAAAGGTTTAGGTTGTATAGTAGTCTCTGCTGGCGAGATGAAATACGTTAAATTATTCTGTCCTAATTCGTTTTATGACTCGCTTTTTATGCAAATATAAAAAGAAGGAGGAATACGTATGTCAAGATATACTGGACCGTCATGGAAAATTAGTCGTCGTTTGAAACATTCGACTTTAGAGACTGGTAAAGAACTTGGAAAGCGTCCTTACCCACCAGGTCAACACGGACAACGCCGTGGTAAATTAAGTGAGTATGGTATGCAACTTCAAGAAAAGCAAAAAGTACGTTTCACTTATGGAGTTAATGAGCGTCAGTTCAGAAAAACTTTTAATGAAGCGAAAAAGCTTTCTGGTCGTCAAGGTGAGAACTTCTTGTTCTTGCTAGAATCTAGATTAGATAACTTAGTTTATCGTGCTGGATTTGCTAAAAGTCGTCGTCAAGCGCGTCAGTTCGTTTCACACGGACATTTCTTAATCGATGGACGTAAAGTCGATATTCCATCATACCGCGTTCAACCAGGACAAACGATTACCTTAAAAGAAAGATCACGCAAGTTATCATTCATTAAAGATAATCTTGAAGCGGTTGTTGAGCGTTTAGGATTTATCGAGTTCGATGAGAACAACTTTAAATTCACATATACTCGTTTCCCAGAGCGCAGTGAGATTTTAGCTGAAATTAAAGAAAATCTTATCGTTGAGTTTTATAACCGTTAATATTGAAAAGGTGCTGTTGAGCACCTTTTTTATTTTAACAAAAAAACACTGCACTTAGGCAGTGTTTATTAATTAAATGCTGCATCGACGAGTTGCATAAATGATTTTGCATTAAGGGAAGCACCACCGACTAAGGCTCCGTCGATGTGTGGTTCTTTCATTAACCCAACAATATTTTCTGGTTTGACACTTCCACCGTACAAGATACGTACGCTTTCCATCGTTTCTGAATCATATATTTCTCCGATACGTTTTCTTATGAAAGCAATCGTTTCATTCGCTTGTTCGTTCGTTGCAGTTTTACCGGTTCCAATCGCCCAAATGGGTTCATAAGCAATAACAATATCTTTAACTTGTTCTTTCCCTAGCCCCATTAAAGCTTTTTCAATTTGTGCACTAACATAGTTTTCAGTAGCGTCTGATTCTCTAGTTTCTAAAGATTCACCGACACAAAGAATCGGAACTAAGTTAAAACGAAGTGCTTGGTGCAGTTTTGCATTAACGGCTTCATCGGTTTCATTGAAATATTGACGGCGTTCACTGTGACCGATAATAACATAGTCGACTCCAATGTTTTCTAGCAGTGGAGCACTGACTTCTCCAGTGTATGCTCCTTCTGTTTCTTGGTGCATGTTTTGAGCGCCAATGCGAACATTTTCGCCTTGACGTTTGACGAGATCGCGTAGTATCGGTGCTTGCGCACATACGACGGTTTCAACGTATTCTCTTTTTGGTACTTCCATATTTATAGCGTAAATGAATTGTAATGCTTCATCACGCGTTTTGTGCATTTTCCAGTTTCCAGCAATGATTGGTATACGCATGGTTTCACCTATCCTAACAATTTTTCAATATCTTTAATAATAATTTCTGCATCTTTACCTTCAACCACAAGTGTGACTGATTCACCGCTTGGAATCGCGAGGCTGATAAGACTTAAGATGGATTTCGCATCAATAACCTTATCATCGTACAATAGTTTAACATCAGCATTATAGCGACTCGCTGTTTGAACGATTTTTGCAGCTAAGGCAGCGTGTAGCCCTTGCGTACTATTGATTATAAGTTCTTTTTTCATATGACTATCTTCCTTTCTAAAACATTGGTGGCGTGCTTACCCAAAGTATCTTGGCAAGCTGCTTACTTGTATTTTCAATGACATGTGTTTTGTTGGTGCGGTAATAAAA
>SKGE01000025.1 GCA_007117625.1 Candidatus Izemoplasma sp.
ACACAACATAGTGTCAAAGAGCTTCGGAGTCTAGGAATAACACCAGATATTATTGTTTTGAGAACTGCGCACAATATTACAAATGCCATGCGTGAGAAAATAGCACTCTTTTGTGATGTGAAAAAAGAAGCAGTTATTCAAGCAAAAGATGTCGAGATTTTATACGAAGTCGCGTTAAAACTTAAAGAACAAAAGCTTGATGACTTAGTTTGTAAACACTTTGGACTTCCAGAAGTCGAAGCGGATATGACCGAATGGAAAGCTTTAATCAAACGGGTCAAAGAACTCAATAAAACCGTCCGAATCGCACTAGTGGGCAAGTATGTTTCCTTGCAAGATGCGTACTTATCCGTGATTGAAGCTTTGAACCATGCCGGATACTGTCACCAAGCAAAAATAGAGATAAAATGGATCAGTGCTTCAGAGCTCATGAGAGGAACGTTAGAGGAACATTTAAGAGATGTGGATGGCATCCTTGTACCAGGTGGTTTTGGAAAGCGCGCCACTGAAGGAAAGATTAAAGCGATCACGTATGCACGTGAAAACAATATCCCATTCCTAGGACTATGTTATGGCATGCAACTCGCAACCATTGAGTTCGCTCGAAATGTATGTGGATTAACCGGGGCATCTTCCTCAGAAATAGACTCGGAGACTAAAGATCCGATTATTCACCTGTTAAAAGGACAAACTGATGATATGGATAAAGGTGGAACACTTCGATTAGGACTATATAATTGCGAGCTAAAAGAAGGTTCAATTACACAACAAGCCTATAAGCAAAAGCTTATTCAAGAAAGACACCGTCATCGTTATGAATTCAACAACAAATATCGTCAAGTATTAGAAGCAAAAGGTATGATTTATGCAGGAATCAACCCCGAGTTAGATTTAGTTGAAATTATCGAACTAAAAAATCATCCATTCTTTGTAGCAACACAGTTTCATCCGGAATTTATTTCACGTCCACATCGTCCACACCCACTTTTTTCAGCTTTCATTAAACACGCTATCGGATAGCGTGTTTTTTAAATCCAAAAAAGTTAGGTAGGGACTAACTATTTTTAGATTAGTATGTTATAATGTTTTTTAGGTAAACCTATCAAGGAGGAAAAATATGTTAGAAAAACAACTATTAGAGCGTGCTATTAACACCGCTTTAGACAGCAGTGCTGACTTTGCTGAAGTTTTTGTAGAAGACAAAAAACAATCATCGATTATGATGCAAAGCAATACAGTAGAACAAGCTGTTAATCAAACGATTTATGGCGTTGGTGTACGTATCGCAAGAGGGTATCACAGTGTTTATGGTTACACGAATAGTCAAAATCCTGAAGATGTTGTTAGCCTTGCGAAAGATTTGGCAAAATCATTTGAAGGTGAACGCGTTCGTGAGACAATCACGCTAGGAGAGTTAAAAAAAGGAAGCTCGCATCAAATCAAACGCATGCCACACACGGTGGACATGAAAGAAAAGGTTGCTATTGTTAAGCGTGCAAACGAAGCTGCAAGAGCTTACAGTGAAGAAATTAAACAAGTCTCGATTAGTTTTATGGATTACGTTCAAAACGTCTGGATTGCAAGCAGTGAGGATATATATGTTCAAGACCAACGCGTTAGAACACGCTTAGGAATTCACAGTGTTGCAAGTGACGGAAAAGAAATGCAGAGTGGATTTAATGGACCAGGTGGTCATTACGGTTTTGAGTTCTATGAAACTTTTAGTGTAGAAGAAGCCGCTAAAGAAGCTTCAAGAATCGCAGTGACAATGCTCCATGCAGATGAGTGTCCGAGTGGTGTCATGCCAGTTGTTATTGACAATGGATTTGGTGGCGTTATTTTCCACGAAGCTTGTGGACATAGTTTAGAAGCGACATCAGTTGCTAAGAATGCTAGTGTATTTAGTGGTAAACAAGGTGAACAAATTGCCAACCCAATCGTCAATGCAATTGATGATGGAACCATTGAAAATGCTTGGGGAAGTGCAAATTTTGATGACGAAGGACACCCGCAACAACGTCGTCAATTAATTAAAGATGGTGTCTTAAATAGCTATATGGTTGATTATATAAACGGAAAACGCATGAAAGCAAGCTCAACAGGTTCAGGACGTCGTGAATCGTACCGGTTTGCGCCAACCTCACGTATGAGCAACACCTATATCGATAATGGAGATTCAAACTTTGATGAAATTATCGCAGCGACAGAGTTTGGGTTATATGCTAAAAAAATGGGTGGAGGTAGTGTTAATCCATCAACAGGGGACTTTAACTTTGCCGTCATGGAAGGCTATATGATTCGTGATGGAAAAATATCTGAGCCGGTTAAAGGTGCTACCTTAGTTGGAACAGGAAAAGATGCATTGAAAAAAATCGACATGGTCGGAAACAACTTATTACGCGCACAAGGTATGTGTGGAAGTTTATCTGGAAGTATACCTACAGACGTTGGACAACCAACACTTCGTATTTCTAGTATGACTGTTGGTGGAAGCAAGGGGGCTAACTAATGAACTTTGAACAACTGTTTAAAAAAGCAGAAGCAAAAGGCATCGAATCAATCCAAATCTATTTAGAAGAATCTCAGCAAATCGATTTAGAGGTATTTAAAGGTGATTTAGAAAAGCATCAAATGGCTGACTCTAGAGGACTTACCGTACAAGGAATTTACAAAGGAAAAATGGGTAAGTTCAAAACTGAAATCATTGATGAAAAACTTTTTGATCAATGGGTTGATGACATCATTAAAAGTGCCTCGTTAATTGAATCTAAAGACGAGGTCTTCATCTATGAAGGTAGTGACAAATACGAAGAAGTCGAAGGACTATATCAAGAAGATTTAGAAACAACTGACATTAAAGAAAAAATTGATTTAGTATTTGATTTAGAAAAAAGAATTAGCAAAATCGATTCACGCGTAGACATTAGCGAAGCTTTTTTCCATCAAGTAAGAAAGCGCGTTATCATTCAAAACTCTAAAGGTCTTAACTTGGAAAAAGAGTTGAATCATGCCGTCTTAGGTGGCCATGTAGTTGCTAGAGAAAACGATGACTCTAGATCATCATATGAGTTTGAACATTCAAATGTTTTAAGTGATTTTAACTTAGATGAAATCGCTAAAAACTGTGTCGATAAGGCTGTTTCACTATTAGGTGCTAAATCGATTAAATCAGGGAAATATGAAGTCGTTTTACAAAATGCTGCAAGCGCATCACTGTTAGCGGCATACATGTCAATGTTTAGTGCTGAAAGCGTACAAAAAGGTATGTCTAAACTTGCCAATAAAGTTGGCGAAAACATTGCCGATAACAAAATATCAATTGTTGATGATCCATTCCGCAAGAAAAGTCCAAAAAGTGGTGCTTTTGATGATGAAGGTGTTCGCACTACGTATAAAGAACTTGTTTCAAATGGAAAATTGACTGGATATATGCATAACTTAAAAACCGCAAAAAAAGCAGATACAACATCAACTGGGAATGGTTTCAGAGGTGGTATTGCACCGACAAACTTCCATATCGCAAATGGTGATGTCGCGTATGATGAAGCTGTTTCTAAAATGGAAAAAGGAATTATCATTACGGACCTACAAGGAACGCATTCAGGAACAAATCCAATCAGTGGAGACTTTAGCCTTCAAGCTAATGGGTTCTATGTTGAAGATGGGAAAATCGTTAAACCACTTGCCTTAATAACCGTCGCAGGAAATTATTTAACACTACTTAATGATGTTACTGAGATTTGTAATGATTTAAAGTTTGGCTTCAGCTTTATCGGAAGTCCATCATTAAAAATCAGTTCACTTGCAATATCAGGAGAATAAATCAAAGTGTGACGCCGAAAAGCGTTGCACTTTTTTATGAAAGCGTAAACAAGGGCTATTTTGTTTACATTAGCACCTATAAGCGCTATAATGTACTTGAAATTTAATTCTTAGGAGGCTCATTAATGAAACTAGTTTCAGCAAAACCAATGTTAGAAAAAGCACGTAAAGAAGGATATGCTGTTGGACAGTTCAATATCAACAATTTAGAATGGACAAAAGCTATTTTAACTGCAGCTCAAGAACAACAATCACCTGTCATTCTCGGTGTATCAGAAGGTGCAGGAAAGTATATGACAGGATTCAAAACCGTTGTAAATATGGTTGAAGGTATGCTTGATACATTGAACATTACAGTTCCTGTAGCTTTGCACTTAGATCATGGATCGTTTGAAGGTGCAAAACAATGTATAGAAGCAGGCTTTTCAAGTGTCATGTTTGACGGGTCGCACTATCCGATTGAAGAAAATATTGCAAAAACAAAAGAAATTGTCGCGATTGCCAATGAAAAAGGTATTAGTGTCGAAGCCGAAGTTGGTTCGATTGGTGGCGAAGAAGATGGCGTTACAGGGACAGGTGAAGTTGCTGACCCAGAAGAATGTAGAATGATTGCGAGCTTAGGCGTATCTATGCTAGCTGCAGGCATTGGAAACATCCATGGACAATACCCTGAAAACTGGCAAGGATTAAACATGGAAGTACTTAAAGAAATTGGTGAGACTACCAATAACATTCCACTCGTTTTACACGGGGGAACAGGTATTCCAAATGCAATGGTTACAGAAGCTATTTCATATGGCGTGTCTAAAATAAATGTAAACACAGAATGTCAATTGGTTTTTGCGGCTGCAACTAGAGCGTATATTGAATCAGGACAAGACAAAGTTGGAAAAGGGTTTGATCCTAGAAAACTATTGAAACCTGGTTATGATGCTATTATTAAGGTCGTTAAAGAAAAAATGGATCTATTTGGTTCAACTGAGAAAGCATAAAAAGGAAGTGGTTTTATGGAACAATTCGATTTTGTTCTAAAAGATTTTGTGAACTGGAAAATGGATAATATCGAAATCATCGAACGGTTTAAACATAACCAATCATATATCTATGATCGATTAGAACCTGTTTATGCCGTTTTAAACCATATTTATGATGCTGTAGTTGATGACAACGAAGACAACGAAGAGTACCAAACTATATTCCAAGTTGGCCTAAACTATTTGCACGCTCAGTTTGAAGTTATACGAATCTATTATGAAAAGCTATTCAACTCGGATTGTGCGTTGTTTGAAACGTACACCCCCCTCGTTGGGTACCTTCTATTTATAGCCGATTTAAGAGCTGATCTAGAAGAAGTCGATGAGGATATTGATTTTACAGAGTTAAACGAGGTAGAAACCTTGTTAGAAAACATGATTGCAGAGCGTCGCGATGAATTTGAGTATGTAGCAAACAGGCTTAATAAAGCAACACACAATATTGTTAAAAACTTAGATTTTCATTATGTTGGAATTGTTGATATATTTGTGGAAATTGCTGAAAACCTCAATATTGAACTATCCACACAAAAAACAATCGTACTCGGACAAGATATATAGTTAAAAGAGGTGTACTGTGGGCTTAATTAGTGATATAAAAACAATAAAAAGAAAAGATCCAGCAGCTCGTCACGCATTGGATATTTTATTAACTTATAATGGTATGCACGCCATTTGGATCTATCGATTTACACATTTATTATGGGTTTTAAAACTAAAACTCATCGCAAAAATTATCGCTTCGCTTGCTCGATTTTTAACAGGTGTTGAAATACATCCAGCAGCTAAAATCGGTAAAAATGTTGTTATTGATCATGGTACAGGCATCGTTATTGGAGAAACCGTTCAAATTGCTGATGATGTACTTATATATCATAATGTAACATTAGGTGGAACTGGTAATGAAAGTGGTATAAAAAGACACCCCACCATCTGCACAGGAGCAATGATTGCAGCTGGAGCTAAAGTATTGGGAAACATTAAAGTGGGTGCTCATGCTAAAGTAGGCGCGAATGCAGTAGTGCTAAAAGATGTACCAGATTACTCAACAGCCGTAGGAATACCTGCGAAAATTATTCCTAATGAAAAATCATCAGGTGCTGTTTGTTCACTGGCGAACAAAAAATAAAAACACGATTTTTAGTCGTGTTTTTAATAGGGGGATATGATGGATTATAAATATGTTTATGGACCTGTCGCATCGAGACGACTGGGAAAATCTCTAGGCATTGCTCCGATAACGAATAACCTTTGTAATTTTGGGTGTATTTACTGCCAACTTGGTCAAACTTCATATATTCCCAACGAACCGCTTGAACATTTTGAAACCGATGAAATTCTCAATGAAATAACCGATGTGTTAAAGCAAAATGTTACATTTGACACGATTAGTCTGGTTGGTGATGGTGAACCAATACTACATAGTTCATTAAAAACAATCATCACACATATTAAAAAATTAACTGATAAACCAATCGCACTTATTACCAATGGCTCATTGTTATATATGGACAGTATCATTGATGCAATTCAAGAGGTTGATATTTTACTCCCATCATTAGATGCTTATGATGCATCTTCTTTTAAAAGAATAAATCGACCATTTGGGGGCTTGTCATTTAGTAAAATCATTGAAGGCTTACGGAAAGTAAGCACCACATATAAAGGTCAAATTTGGCTGGAAATAATGTTTTTAAAAGATGTGAACGATCATGAAATGGCGATTGAACATTTTAAAGATATACTCAAGACAATCCGATACGATCGACTTTATTTAAATACACCAGTACGCCCTACAAGAGAAGAAAATGTGTATAAAATAGATGCGGAAAAGATAAAGTATGTTCAAAGTAAGCTTGGGGGCATACCAATACATTTTTTAAGTGAAGAGCCGTATATGGCAGTCGGAGAGGATATAATAGCTGCACTTATCGCGCTTATCAGAAGGCACCCATTACACTATCATGAAATTACCGGGTACTTAAAGGATCGTCATGTTGAAAATATTGATGAAGTCATGCAAAGGTTAGAGAGCAATACAGAAATTACTACGAAAATATATCAAGGCTTCCTAATGTTTTTATATAAAAAAGGATAACCAAAACCGGTTATCTTTTTTTAAATAAATCAGTCGATAAATAACGTTCTGCATTGCTTGGTGAAACGGTTAGTATTTTACTATGTTGTGGTAAATTTTTTGCGACCTTTATGGCTGCGGCAACATTGGCTCCCGTTGAAATACCCGCAAATATCCCTTCATTTTTCGCGATTGTTCTTGCGGTTTCAAACGCTTCCTCATCGGTAACTTGGACAATTTCATCGTAAATTTTTGTATCCAGTATTTCAGGAGTGAACCCCGCACCAATCCCTTGTATTTTATGTGGACTTGGATTACCACCACTTAATACGGGTGATTGTTTTGGCTCTACAGCTATAATTTTTATATTCCTGTAATGCGGTTTAATCAATTGTCCCACACCGGTTATGGTACCTCCAGTACCAACTCCAGCTACAAAGGCATCAAGCGAATCAAAATCTTCAATGATTTCATTTGCTGTCGTTTGATAATGTATTTTTGGATTGTTTGGATTTTTAAACTGCATAGGCATATAATAACCATGCTTTTCCGATAATGAAGCGGCAAGTTCAATAGCGCCTTTCATTCCCTTATTACCTTCTGTTAACAAGAGTTTAGCACCGTAACCTTGAAGTATTTTTCGTCGTTCGATACTTACCGTTTCTGGCATGGTAATAATAAGGTTATATCCTTTGGCTGCGGCTACTAACGCTAACCCAATCCCTGTATTCCCACTCGTAGGTTCAATAATAGTATCGCCCAAAGATAGTAAACCAGCTTCTTCAGCAGCCTGAATCATGCTAAACGCAATTCGGTCTTTAACACTACCACCTGGATTAAACCACTCTAGTTTTAAGTATACATCACGATTTAATTCCTTTGATATATTTTGAAGCTTTACAACGGGTGTATTCCCAATCGTATCTACTATTGTGCTATAAATCATAATATCATTCCTTTAGCGAAAAAATGGCATAAGCCATTTTATTTTTTTTGTCGCATATGTGGGAATAGGATAACATCTCTAATTGATTGAGAGTTCGTCAACAACATAATTAAACGGTCGATTCCAATCCCTAACCCACCTGCAGGAGGCATGCCATATTCAAGAGCTTCGACATAGTCGGTATCCATTTCATTGGCTTCTTTGTTGCCTAAGTCTTTTTCTTTGAGTTGAGACTCAAAGCGTTCTTTTTGATCGATAGGGTTATTTAACTCACTAAATGCATTTCCATACTCTCTAGCATCGATAAATACTTCAAAACGATCTGTAAAGCGTTCATCCGCTTTGCTTTTTTTCGCGAGGGGACTTATTTCTACGGGGTGACCATAGACAAAGGTAGGTTGAATGATGGTCTCTTCGACATAAGTCTCAAACAATAAGTTAAGAATATGTCCTACCCCATTATAGTGTGGGGGTATGTCTAATCCTTTAGATACTGCAAAGGCCTTAGCTTTTTCATAAGTCATTGCTTTATCCCAAAAGTCTAGCCCGAGATGATCTTTTACAGCATCTGCCATATGGAGTCTTTTCCAACCACGTGCTAAGTCTATTTCTTTCTCGTTAAAGGTAACTTTTGTAGTTCCTAAGACATCTAAGGCTACTTGGCTAAACATTTCTTCAGTTAAATCCATCATCGTCTCCATATCCCCATAAGCTTGATAGAGTTCAAGCATAGTGAACTCAGGGTTGTGACGAGTACTTATTCCTTCGTTTCTAAAATTACGGCCGATTTCATAAACGCCCTCAAATCCACCAACCAACAGTCGCTTAAGGTAAAGTTCAGGTGCTATACGTAAGTAAAAAGGCATATCTAATGTATTGTGATGCGTTTCAAACGGTCGTGCACTTGCCCCACCTAAAATAGGATGTAAAATAGGTGTTTCTACCTCTAAATAATCCTTTTTGGCAAGTTGATTTCTAATCGACTGGATGATTTTAGAACGCAATAGAAATGTACGACGCGTTTCTTCATTAGTCATTAAATCAACATAGCGACGACGGTATCGCTCTTCAATATCTTTTAACCCATGGTATTTTTCGGGCAAAGGCTTTAAAGATTTTACCAGATGAGTATATTTCGTTACCTTCAATGAAAGCTCACCCATCCTTGTTTTCATGACGGTACCTGTTACACCGATAATATCTCCGAGATCAGCTTTGTTAAATAACTCAAATTCTAGTTCAGTTAAATCGTCTTTCCGAACATAAATTTGAATTTGTCCATACTGATCCATAATATGTGCAAAACCAGCTTTTCCTTTACCTCTTTTGGTCATAATTCTACCAGCGATTGTCAGAGTAGGAAGCTTTTGTTCAGCGAGTTCTTCTTTAGAAAATTGATCATAAGTTGTTTTAATTAGCTTAGAGTTACTATTACGCTCAAATCGAGACCCAAATGGATCCACATGCGCAGCGATTAACTCTTGCAGTTTTTCTCTTCTAACACGTTCTTGTTCTGGTAAATGTTCCATATTGTCACCTCTAAATTTAATCAGTTTCTGTTGTATATATGCGTTCGATGCTAGATGAAGCTATAAGGCTCAAGCATTCAAGTTACGAATTGAATGTTGTAACTTAGATAAAAGGGTATCTATAGTGGATGAAATGATGTATTTATAAAAACCATCTAGGCAGTTCAACTGGTCATTGTAAAACTCACAAACTATAAATTATCACTTAGAAAACTATCGTCATCGTTACTACTACGGGCAGGGATAGTGACTACCGATCGTAAAAGTAAACGTGTAAGATGTTTTTTATAAAGCCACTTTTTCATCAATAAATGACTCATCTAAGATGGTATACATTGCGTTGGCATCTTCTTTTTTAGTCGAATCTTTCAACTCTAAAACCTGAACCGTTAAAATCTTTTTCCCGTAGCGAATTTCAATAACATCGTTTGGGCTAATTACTGTCGAAGATTTTGCGACTTTTTGATTGACCAATATTCTACCATTATCAGCAATTTCTTTAGCAATCGTACGGCGCTTAATAATTCTCGACACTTTTAAATATTTGTCTAATCTCATAAAGTACTCCTTAATTTTCAAAAAGGGTAAAAATACCCTTTTTTAAGATTCAGATGGCTTCAGTTTTGACTCTGTTTTAGTTTTTTCTTGGCGAGTTTTCTTCTTTTCCCACCAACCTAAAGAACCAGTATCAACAATTTCTAAAATATCTTCACGTGTAAGCGTCTCTACCTCAAGAAGAATACTTGCGATACGCTTTAATAAATCAATATTATCTTGTAAGACTTTCTTGGCATTATCGTAAGACTCATTTATAATTTTACGAACTTCATTATCGATTTCAAGTGCAACGGTATCTGAGAACGATTTATCTGCAGAGTAGTCTCTTCCTAAAAATACACTTCCGGAACGTTTTTCATACTGAATCGGACCTAAAGAACTCATACCATACTCAGTAACCATCGAGCGTGCAATTTCAGTGGCACGTTGGAAATCGTTATGGGCACCTGTAGACACTTCATTAAAGATGATTTCTTCTGCAACGCGTCCTCCTAATAAACCTGTAATTTGATCAATTAGACTTTTTCTGGTCATTAAGAAGGACTCTTCTTCTTCCGGAAGCATTAAGTTATAACCACCAGCTTGTCCGCGAGGAATAATCGTAACCTTATGGACTACATTGGCATTGTCTAACTTCAATCCTAACACTGCGTGTCCAGCTTCGTGGTGGGCGATAAAGTCACGATCACGTTTTGAAAAAACACGTGATTTTTTAGCAGGACCCATCATGACACGGTCGACAGCTTCGTCGATATGATACAGTTTGATAGCTGGTTTATTTTCTCGAGCAGCAAGTAATGCGGCTTCATTTAACAGATTTTCTAAATCAGCACCTGTAAATCCAGGTGTTCTTCGAGCGATTTCCTCAAAGGTAACTGAACTTGAAATGCGTTTGTTTCTTGCATGAACTTTCAAGATTTCTACACGACCATTGATATCAGGGCGTCCGATGGTGATTTGTCTATCGAACCTACCAGGTCTCAGTAAAGCTGGGTCTAAAACGTCTGAACGGTTTGTAGCTGCCATGACAATAACACCTGAGTTTGGACCAAAACCGTCCATTTCTACCAAGAGTTGGTTCAAGGTTTGCTCACGCTCATCATGACCGCCTCCAAGACCTGTCCCACGTTGACGACCAACGGCATCGATCTCATCGATGAAAATAATACAAGGTGCGGTTTGCTTCGCAGTTTTAAACATATCGCGGACTCGGCTTGCACCGACCCCAACAAACATCTCAACAAAGTCAGAACCACTTATACTGTAAAATGGGACATCCGCTTCACCAGCAACAGCTCTAGCTAATAGTGTTTTCCCAGTCCCAGGAGCTCCAACGAGTAAAACACCTTTAGGGATTCGTGCTCCAAGCGCAATGTATTTCTTCGGATTTTTTAAGAAGTCGATAATTTCAGATAATTCTTCTTTTTCTTCTTTAACACCTGCAACATGTTTAAAGGTAGTCGTTTTTCCACGGTTGATTTTCGCTTTGCTTTTTCCAAAATCAAACGCACGGTTTCCGCCACCACTGTTTTTCAGGAAGAATCCGATAAGAACAATAATTAAAATAATTGGCAGAAGCAGTATAATAATATTCCAAAAACTGTAAGAAGTACCACTGAAATGTTGATAATCTATGTCATTGGTAATGGCGATGGCACGAACTTCAGCCAAAGACCCTTCGGGGATTTCTAAAACAAACTCTGTACCTGCATCATATCTTCCCTGTACAAAAGTACCTTCAATCTTGTGTGCTCCTTGATTAATATCACCAGAAATAGGTGTAGAAGTTATACTTCCAATTTCACCGTCTTCCATATATCTAATCAATTCGCTATATTTAATCTCGACTGGATCATCTCCTGCCGTTGTGAAAATCCAAATTGCAGAAAAAACGAACAGTAAAATCAGCATCATAACAATGATATTACCGATTCGATTTGTCTTATTCATTTGAGGATTAGGAAGATTGTTCATTGGTTTTTTTGGAGGTGTTTGATTATTTGCCATATTGTCACTCCTCAGTCATATAAATTTTTGGCTTTAAAGTACCTACATAAGGTAAGTTTCTATATCTCTCTTGATAATCTAAACCGTAACCTACTACAAACGCTTTAGGAATAGTCTTTCCGATATACTCTGGAACAAAATCAATAACGCGTCCTTCGGGTTTGTCCATTAAAGTAACAACTTTAACAGATTTAGCCCCACGATATTTTAAAAGCTCTACAACAGATTGAATCGTTCTTCCAGAATCTACAATGTCTTCAGCAATGATAACATGTCTATCTTTAACCGGAGATCCTAAGTCCATTTCAATTTTAACTTCTCCAGAAGATTCCATGCCACCGTGATAGCTTGACACATTCATAAAAGCAATTTCAAGATGAAAATCCAACTCTTTTAATAAATCAGCCATAAAGGGAACGCATCCCTTTAATAGTCCAAGAATAATTGGAAACTTATCCTTGTAATCTCTCTCAATTTGTCGGCTTAAGTCTTTCACAACAGCTTTGATTTCATCTTTAGAAATCATTACATTTTCAATATCATTATTCAACATTTTGCACCTCATAAACATAAATATTAGAGTGAGCGTTTTTATTACGAGCTCTTCCCATTTTTAAAAAAGGAATCCACAATACTTCCTCATCATTAGCTAGTAAAATTAAACTCGAACGCTGACTCGGTGGTATCTTTTTATCAATTAATAGTGATTTCAACTTTTTAGTCCCATAACTAAGCTGTATTCTATCACCATCTTGTCGATATCTTAAGTATAAAGGAAATACTTTATCATTATACCACAAACAATAATGTTTTCTATACTTATGGTCTAATTTTTCATGAGTTACAAGATAGCTGTGCTCATCATCAAATTTATAGAAACCCTCAGCCTCAATTTTGATTGTTTTATCAGTAACAGGCATAACTTTGGCAATGGTAAAGTTATCATATTCCTTTCGAAGCACAAAGTCATTAATCAATGGGTAGGCTAAGGTTGAAGAATCATCCGTCAATAGTGAAATTAGTGTTTCAATGAGTTTAGAGCTTGGATGTCTATAGACGCCTACCTTTTGAAGAAGCAATTGAATTACACGAACTTGGACTAAAGGGTTGAGCTTCGTAAATACATGTAAATCATACATGTTAGTATAAGCATTTAAATAGCCCTCAGATATTTCATCGAGAAGTGCATTCATGTCTTTAAACTGTTTGATATAATCCAATAGCGTATTTTCAATGTTTGGATTTTCATCTTTTAAAAAAGGAATAAGGTTGTTGCGGACACGATTTCTGGTGTAATCTAACTTCTTGTTCGAAGCATCCTCGAAAAATTGAATATTGTAACGTTTGGCGTAATCGATCAAAGCATCTTTAGGAATATCTAAAAATGGATGGATAAATTGAATATCATCGATACGAGAAATCTTCTGAATACTCGTCATGCTTTGAAACGAATAGCCTTTCATAAAGCGCATCAAAAATGTTTCAACTTGATCATTCTCGTGATGCGCTAAAAAAACATGGTTTGCAGAGTACTTCTTAGCTACAGATATAAAGAAATTTTGACGCTTTTTTCGACTTTCTTCATGAAAGTTTCCACTCAAATTTTCATGAATTTCATAACCCTCAAACAACACACTCTTTTGAATCGAAAGCTTTTTAAGGGCTTCAAACTCCTTATCAGACTCAATGCGAAGCTTATGGTTAACATGTGCGATAACGATGTTTTTATGAAATTTATAGAGTATGTCAAAAAGCACCATTGAGTCAACCCCGCCACTTAGGGCGACAATGATGTATTCAGTTGGATTTTTAGGTAAGTAATTTTTTACAGATTGTTGAAGTGTTTCATTCATAATATCACCATGTATTCATTATATCATATTGTCTCATAGAGTACTTTTAAAAACCTTAATTGAAATCACCATATTATGATATAATATAGATTAAATTAGTGCAATTTAAGGAGAAAAAACTATGGAAAACAAAGAACGCAAATTAGTCTTAAACACAAAAAACACACTTTACATTAGTTTAGCATTCTTCTCGATTCTGATGTTTTGGCAAATTTATAACTTATACGGAACTTATTTTATTGATGCGATGTTAGCTGAAGTTTATGAAGAACGGTATGAAAGAGCCTATATCGTAGGTATTATTATGGCTTTAGATAATTTCTTCGCGCTATTTATGCTTCCGATTTTTGGTGTGTTGTCTGATAAAACAACTTCAAAGTATGGGCGCCGTATACCTTATATTGTATTAGGGATGTTTTTTGCAGCATTAGTCTTTCCCCTCATTGCCGTCGCATACTTGATCAACAGTTTAGCGGGGGTTGTAATCATGATGTTATTAGTTTTAATCATCATGAACATTTACCGAAATCCAGCGATTGCATTGATGCCGGATGTCACTCCAAAACCTTTGCGTTCTAAAGCAAACGGAATCATTAACCTTATAGCATATATCGGTGCGATTTTAGCAAGTGCTTTATTCTTTATATTTGGAGTTGATGGCGGTATTTTGAGCAACCAATTTGATTCTATTCCTAATAATGATTTGTTCTCTTTGGTCCCGTTCCTAATTGTGTCTGGGATCATGTTAGTCGCAATGATTGTTTTGTTTATCAAGGTCAAAGAAAACCAACTTGTTGAAGCGTCTAAAGAGGATATGGAGTATGGTGAAAAACTTAGTTTAACCATTGAAGAAATTCAAGAAGACGTTCCTCTAAGTAAAGAAGATAAGAGAAACATGATTTTATTACTCTTTGCTGTCTTCTTCTGGTTCGCAGCATTCAACGCTATTGAAACCTTTATAAGCGTTTACTCCGAAGAAGTATTTGGCGATGAATTTTGGGCAGGGTTAATCACTGCAATTCTTGTTGTTTTCGCAATCTTAAGTTTCATACCAGCTGCAATCCTTGCGTCAAAAATTGGTAGAAAATATACTATTACCATAGGCTTGGTAGCTTTAGTTGTCGGATTTTTACTAGCCTATTTAATCAATCAAATTCATTTCGTTTTCTTCCTTGGTATTGCAATTGCTGGAATCGGCTGGGCACTTATCAATGTTAACTCATATCCTATGATGGTAGAAATGTCACACAAAAACAACGTAGGAAAGTATACAGGGTATTACTATACAAGTTCAATGTTGGCGCAGTCCTTTACGCCTGTCATCGCAGGGCTTGTGATTTTAATCAATAAAGTATACGATGTCTTACTGCCATATGCGATTGTATTAAGCATTGCATCACTATTAGTCTTTATCTTCATAAGTGAAAACAAAGAAGCCGTTAAAAATATTAAAAAAGGTATCGATGTGTTCGATGTAGATATCGATTAACGGAATGAAAAAAACAGAGATTGTATTAGCAAGCGGATCACCAAGACGCATTGAGTACTTAAAACAATTAGGTGTCGACTTCTTAACGGTCATTCCCGATATCGAAGAAAAACTAAATCCTAAACTACCTATAGAAAAAGCAGTTGTAGAGATTGCTAAGGATAAAGCTTATGCTGTAAGTAAATGTAAACAAAACACCATGGTCATGGCATTTGATACAGTTGTAGTATTGGATGGGGTTGTATTAGGAAAGCCAAAAAATAGCGAAGAAGCAGTCAAGATGCTAGCAAAGCTCAGCGGCCAAACTCACCGTGTCATAACCGGGTGTGCCATCGTTCAAGAAAACAGTATTGAGACTTTTCATAGCCAAGCAGAGGTCACTTTTAACAGGTTAAGTTGTGATGAGATAAAAAGCTATGTGGATAGCAACAATGTTTTGGATAAAGCTGGTGCTTATGCTATTCAAGGTGAGGCCGCCAAGTTCGTCGTTAAAACAAATGGAGACTATCATGCAATCATAGGGTTCCCTTTGAATCGAATATACAAGTTCTTACAATCTAAGAGTTACCTTTAATGGTAATTCTTTTATTTTGTTTAAAGTGTAATTTGGTGTAAAATAAATGTATATCAAAAAAAACGCTGCACCATTACTACAATTAATGATACGATAAAAATGTCTCTATGGAGGTTTGTATGTTCAAATTAAAAGTTCCTAAAAAACAGCGAGAAACGATTAGAGACAAACTTAAAATCGCAAACCCAATCGAATACGAATATGTTTTAACAACCGACAAAGATCTTATTGAAGAAGATAAGATAAACATCGTATTCGATGAAGAGCATGTCGATAAGATTGTTAAGATATTGGATTTATTAGCCAAGGGCGAAGATGTTTTTATTACGGGCTACAACGAGTTAGGTCAAAAAAACATCGAGTCTCGCTATGTCCATTATTTTACTATTGAAGATGATGATGTTATCGCCGTTTTGAATAAGTATAGATTTATAATAAAAATGAAGCTTTACGAAGTTGAAGCGTTATTAAAAGACAAACACTTTATTCGAGTTAGTAAATATGCCTTAGTAAACATAAACAGAATCGATTACATAAAGCCCGCTATGAATTCTAAACTCATTTTACTGATGAAAAATGGAGACGAAGTTGAAGTTAACAGACATTATTATAAAACATTTAAAGAGACCCTTAACCTATAGATAAGGAGGCGCAATCATGGATAGGTTTTTAATTTTTTTAGAATTCCTAATCAATAATTTAATTATAGTTTCAACGATTACTATAGCGGTAATCTTAACTTTTTATCTAGCCCATCGTGCTTATAAAGAGTTTAAAATCAACTACAAGCTACGAAAATTTCAACAAAGACTTCGAAACTTGAGCACAAAACAAAAGCAGAAACGAGCTATGTTGGTCTCATTAAGAGTTTTTGCGCCGGTATTCATTGTATTATTGGTATTGCAAGTTACTATGACTTCACCGATTAATTATGAGTCACACATGACACAGTTAAAAAAATCTGAAGACATAGAAATGATTCATAGCTATTACAATCAGAAGTTCTCAACACAAGTTTCGTTACGGAGTTCTGCACAAAGTGCCACCACCGAAAGTGATGTATTAGACACCATACAACTGACAATGGGAGAAACACTTTCTGAGACAATAAAGACCGATGGAGAGTATATCTATTATTTACACGAACAAGGACTAACGGTTATAGTTCCTGAAAATAGCAATAATCCAATTAGTTCCAACATCACAGAACCATTTGAGAATATTATCGATTTTGAACCGATTACCATTATGATCGATGATGCGCAAGTCATTGTCATTGGTAATGGTAGGCCAAACACGATGTCAATTTTTGATGAGCTTGATGAAGAAGTTGATGAGATTAATACATATGTATTAATTTTTGATAAAAGTAGCAGTTTAACTTTCACCGAATCTTATGCAATCAACGGGACTTATCAAGATGGACACCATTATGAAGAGAACTTATATGTTATCACTAAGCATGATGTCGATTTTGATGGGAATCCTCAATATCAGTTACCTTCAGTAGAAAAAAATGGGTTTGTTAGCAAGATAACCTATTCAGATATGTACTATATTGAAGGAACAAGGCCAGAAGTCTTTACGAGTATCTTGCATATCGATATGGCATCTAATGCAATAAGCCAAAAAGCTATGCTAAGTGATTTAGACACAGAAACACTATTTGTTGGAAATGATGTCTATTTTATTTCTGAAAGTTTGTTATTTTACGAAGCTACAGAAATGTTTACCATGTCTGATCCTGTCGCCAAGGTAAGAACTGCAGTTACAAGGTTCAGCACGTTGTCTAGTGGAATAGAATATTACAAAACTCGAATCATCGACGGTACTTTTGATGGTAATATGATGGTAAATGAAAATCAAACTGAGTTAATGATTTTAACACACAATATGTCGAAAAGTAGTTATAACTTGCACACGTTGAGTTTAGATTTAAATCATGTAATAACTAGCTCAGAACTAAACTTCGGTGGTTATAGCGTTAAAACACTCATGAAACAAGAGAATCATTTATATTTTGTTACAGATGAATCTCTGCAAAACTTTTATGTACTGAATTTAGCTAATGAAGATGCTGAGTTGTTGCACGTTTCACAAAGCTATAACATTCCAACAACACTAGCGGCTTTTAAAGATGGTTTATTCATCGGCATTAAGTATACAAATATAGCCACTGAAAACGGTCCGGTGGATGGCCTTCGTATCTCATTGTTTGATATTAGCAATCCGTACCATCTAGAAGAACGCTTTTACGAAGAGGTTCATTTAAGTAGTTTTGGATTTAGCTTAGCTGAAACGACGAAAGTAAATAAACCATTTATACTAGAAATTGAGCATAATCAGTTGATACTATCAATTACGAGCAACGACGAAATAACAAGTTTGATTAACGAGAGTGTGCTGGTGTTTAATATTTCAACCGATAGCGGTTTCGCCACTAGTGCTGTTGAATATAGCACACTTACTGGTGAGATTGGAAATAGTTTCTTTATCATATTGGAAGGACACCTATATTTTATTGTAAATGATGATGTGATTGTTTTTGAAATGAACGATACGCATGCACCAGTCTATCAATTCAAGTTAGAATGATTTAAGTAAGCTGTCATACACCACAGTATCATACACTAAAAAACCGGACTCAAAGAGAGCCGGTTTTTTAGTTGTCTTTGGAGCGATGATATGCTCTATCCGAGCATTAATCATTATATAAGATTTTAAGATTTATTTAAAGGGGAAATAAGAAAAAAACAAAAAAAATTACAAATGATAAGATTTCTTTGAGCAGACAGGTCATCAATAGTACAAAAATAGCTGCAAAGGTCTAAAACTCATTAGAAATTCAAAGTTTCACATGCATACATTAAACATCTCCTTTAAATATTGATTTTCCATGGACATCATATGCGACAAAACACGGAAAGTCTTCAACCTCCAAAGCATGCACCGCTTCCGTTCCTAAATCTTCATATTTTATTACCCGGACAGACTTGATCTTACTTGACAACAAAGCACCAGCACCTCCGGTGGCAATCATGTAAACAGCATTATTCTCAATCATAGCATTTCGAAAAGCTTTACTTCGATTGCCTTTACCAATCATCATCTTTACACCGCGCTCCATTAATGGTACAGATAAACTATCCATACGGTATGATGATGTAGGGCCGCTGGCTCCGATAATTTCTCCAGGTCTAGCAGGGGTTGGGCCGACATAATAAATTACCGCACCCTTTAAATCTAAATCAGTTGCTTGATCTTTTACAAGACGTATATGTGCCTGATCTCGAGCGGTTAAAATTGTTCCTGAGAGCAGTACTTTATCACCGGCATGGAGTTGCTTAATTGTGGCATTATCGATTGGGGGAGTTATCCGAATCATAGTGTAACCTCCATGTGACGTGCTGAATGACATTGTATGTTTATCGCAACTGGTAGGGAAGCTATGTGCATGGGAAACGTGTTAATCTTAACTGCAAGGCATGTCGTTTCACCGCCGACGCCCATAGGACCAACACCCAAGGCATTAATTTCAGACAAAAGCTCTTTTTCTAGTGCGTTCAAACTAGGATCAGGATTGCTGTCATCTAAATCTCTTAAGATAGCTTCTTTAGCTAACATTGCTGACTTCTCAAAGTTGCCACCGACACCGATTCCAACAATGATTGGTGGACATGGTTTTCCGCCCGCATCAAAAATAGTATCTAAAACAAGCTTCTTAACGCCTTCAATTCCATCTGAAGGGGTAAGCATAACAACCTTACTCATATTTTCGCTACCGGCACCTTTGGAAGCAATTTTCAACTTGATTTGGTCACCATCAACAAGCTTAGTATGAATAATTGCAGGCGTATTATCTTTAGTGTTTTCCCGATTGAATGGGTGTTGAACAACGGACTTTCGTAAGTATCCTTCATCATAGGCTAATCGAACACCAGCATTAATTGCGTCATCAAGGTTTCCATCAAGTCTAACATCTAGGCCATGTTCAACAAAGATCACCGCTACACCAGTATCTTGGCACAAAGGTGCTTTTCTATCTCTAGCTAGAGCTTGGTTTTCCAATATATCATCCAAAATAGACTTTGATAAATTAGAGGTCTCTTTAGATTTCGCTTTTTTTAACAAAGTAACTAGAGAATTATCTAGTTCATAGTTGATTTTAATTAATGAATCTTTAACGGCCTTGGTCAATTTTTCAGCACTAACAGTCCGCATAAAATCACCTCTTTCAATACGTTGTAATTATATCATAAATCAGACCCTATTCGTACAAGGATAAATAAACATATGGGATAAATATAAAATGAATTATTTACTTGCAAGTACTTCATCTATTTGATATAATCTAGACGTTAATAAACTTACTATGATGTAAAGTCATGGCGGAAGGAGTCATACAATGAAAAAGGATATTCATCCAAAGTATAACAAGGTAACTGTAGTTTGTACAACATGCGGAAATACTTTCGAGAGTGGATCAATTTTAAAAGAGGTACGAGTTGATACCTGCTCTAATTGCCATCCTTTTTATACCGGTAAACAAAAACATGCATCTGCTGATGGACGTGTTGAACGCTTCAACAAGCGCTATGGTATGGATAGCAAGAAAAACTAACACATATAGTTAAACCTTTGAAAAGCTGTGCATTTGCACAGCTTTTTATATACGAAATCTAGATTAAGGTATTGGGCTTTCAAACCAATATATGTATAATAGAAAGTATAAAATGAAAGTGGTGAAATCTATGGTATTAAATCATAAAGAAGGCTGGATTGAAGTCATTACTGGACCAATGTTTGCTGGAAAAACAGAAGAGTTACTAAGAAGGGTGAAACGACTCGAGTATGCAAACATGAACATTGTAGTTTTCAAACCTAAACTTGATAACCGTTACGCAAATGACGAAGTTGTATCACACAATAACAACAAAACTAAATCAGTAAACATTAACAAATCCGAAGAGATATTTCTTCACATCGATAAACAAACCCAAGTTGTAGCTATAGACGAAGTACAGTTTTTAGATAAACAAACGCCACAAGTTTTAGATTACCTAGCTGAACAAGGAAAACGCGTTATAGTCAGCGGATTAGACATGGATTTTAGAGGAGAACCATTTTCATTTATGCCAACACTATTATCAATGGCTGAATTTGTGACTAAACTGAGTGCTGTATGTGTTAAGTGTGGAACCCCTGCAACTAGAACACAACGCATTATAAATGAAAAGCCAGCTAAGTATCTAGACCCAATTGTTTTAATTGGAGCGAGTGAATCATATGAAGCTAGATGTCGCAAATGTCACCGAGTGCATAGAAAACCCAAAACTTACAAAGGTAAGCTCTAATGTTTGATGATACTTACTTTATGAACCAAGCGTTAGCTGAAGCACGAAAAGCGTTTGATAAGGGCGAAGTTCCTATCGGTGCCGTCATTGTAGTAGATGATAAAATTATTGCACGCGGATACAATCTTAGAGAGAGTTCTCAAAACGTTATCAAACATGCAGAAATAGTGGCGATAGAAAAAGCTTGTAAAAAACTGAGTTCATGGCGTTTAGAAGGAGCCACTATTTACGTAACCCAAGAGCCTTGTCCGATGTGTGCTGGAGCAATAATCCAGTCAAGGATAAAAAATCTTGTATACGGTACAACCGATCCCAAAAATGGTGCGCATGTCTCCCAAGTAAAACTATTTGATATCCCATTTAACCATTTAGTTTCTGTAAAAAATGCCGTATTAGCTGAAGAATCTAAGATGTTAATTAAAGATTTCTTTATTGCTTTACGAAATAAAAAAAATACGTTATAGTATAATAGATTGTACGAGATTTCCCTTCAATCATCCTCATCCAATAGGTAGGAGCGAATCAGGTCAGGTCGGGAACGAAGCAGCCTTAAGTTTTCTATTTATGTGGGTGGGGATGCTTGAGGGGAAATCTCTTTTTAAAGGAGTTTAAAAAATGCAAAAAAAGATTATTTTCATGGATTTAGATGGTACCATCATCGACCATGTCACCAACACAGTACCTAAAAGCACTAAGAAAACAATTAAACAATTACAAGATAACGGACATATTGTTGTGATCGCTACCGGCAGACCACCTTGTCTCTTTTATAATGTTGATAAAACTCTCAATGTCGAGACATATATAGCTGCAAACGGTAGATACGTAGTTCACCGAGGTGAGACACTATTAAACGAATATTTAAATCCGAAAATGGTAGAAAAATTTGTTTCAGAGATGAGAGTTCAAGGGTATGATATAGGTTTCGAAACAAAAGATCAATATGTTGTAACAAGCATTTCTAATCATTTGGTAGAAAAATTTAGCGAATATTTTCATTTGCCATTACCTAAAATAGTAGAGGATTTCCATAAGGACAATGATATTTTACAAATGATTCTTTTTTCTGAAAAACATCCACTAGATTACTTGAAGAGTCAGTTTCCTAACTTTGATTTTAATACAGCAAGCCCATACGGTGTTGATATAAACAAGACTGGTGGTATGAAAGAAGTCGGTGTTGATGTTGTCTTAAAAGCACTGGGATTTAATATCGAAGACAGCATGTCTATTGGCGATGGCTTCAATGATATCGGCATGCTTAAACATACAAACATTGGAATTGCTATGGGTAATGCCAATGAAGCACTAAAAGAAGTTGCCGATTACATAACCAAATCAAGTCATGAAGATGGTATTGAATACATAATGAAAAAATTAGGTTTAATTTGATGTAAAGCTAAGTTTAACTTATGTCATTTACTTTACTTCACGAGATATCCAATATAAAATTAATTTGTAAAACTGAAATAAGGTGATAGATGTGTATGATGTAATTATAGTTGGTGGTGGACACGCTGGAAGTGAAGCCGTGCTCGCTTCTGCAAGAATGGGCATGAAAACTTTGCTTGTTACCGGTAATAAGAATACTATTGCAGCGATGCCTTGCAATCCATCAATTGGAGGACCCGCTAAAGGTATTGTCGTTAGAGAAATTGATGCATTGGGCGGAGAGATGGCAGTAAATTCCGATGCAACGCAAATCCAAATGCGACTCTTAAATCATTCTAAAGGCCCAGCCGTTAGAGCTTTAAGAGCGCAAAGTGATAAAATAATGTATTCGAAACGTATGAAAAATACAATTGAAAATCAAGAAAATATAGACTTAATTGAGGGGTATGTTCTCAAGTTAATCATCCAAAGTAATAAGGTTTGTGGTGTTGAGCTTGAAGACGGTAAAACATTTCAAAGTAAAAAAGTTGTACTAACTACAGGAACGTACTTAAATAGCCATATTCTTATTGGACATGATAAAATCTCAAGTGGTCCAGATGATCAAAAACCGTCTTTAGGATTAAGCCCACAACTAAATGCGTTAGGGTTTAAGTTGTTCAAGCTAAAAACAGGCACACCGCCAAGAGTAAAAAGAGATTCAATTGACTTTAGTAAAACAGAGTTACATCCTGGAGATGAAGTGATTAGAAAGTTTAACCACTTCGAAGCGTACGATTATAGCATCGAAGAACAATACCCTTGTTACTTAACCTACACAACAGCTAAAACACATGAAATAATTAATGAGAATTTAAGTAAAAGCGCAATGTTTAGTGGCGTAATAGAAGGTGTAGGACCCAGATATTGTCCATCAATAGAAGATAAACTGGTACGATTTAGTGAAAAACCTAGACATCAAATCTTTCTTGAGCCAGAAGCGAAATCATTAGATAGCATTTACATACAAGGATTCTCTACTTCAATGCCTCATGATATTCAAGAAGCCATGGTGAAAAGCTTACCAGGACTTGAAAATGCCGAGATACTTAAATATGCCTATGCTATAGAGTATGATGCCATTGATGCTAGACAACTGTGGCCAAGCCTAGAAAGTAAACTAATCAAAAACTTATATTTTGCTGGTCAAATAAATGGTACAAGCGGATATGAAGAAGCTGCTTGCCAGGGCTTAATAGCTGGTATAAATGCAGTGTTGGCGATTCAAAATAAAGCGCCACTAGTCTTAAAGCGTAATGAAGCTTACATTGGTGTACTGATTGATGATCTCGTAACAAAAGGTACTTTAGAACCCTATAGATTACTAACTTCTAGATCTGAATATAGATTGTTATTAAGAAACGATAATGCATTACAAAGGTTAATTGATAAAGGGTATGAGGTTGGTTTAATCAATCAAAAGAGGTATGATGATTACTTGTTAAAGCAAACCAAGTCAGATAAAATAATGAGAGTTATTCAAAACCTCAATTTATCGCCAAATGAAAAAACAAATGAAATTGTATCAGGCATTGGCTCGCAGCCGTTAAAAACCAAAATTACCTTTCATCAGTTTTTAAAACGACCAGAAGTTAAGATGAAGCATTTACTTCTTTTTGAGAATCGTTTAGAGTATGATGAAGAGGTTTTTGAACAAGTAGAGATACACGTAAAGTACGAAGGTTACATTAAAAAGGCTAACCAACAAGCAGACAAGCTCACCAAGATAGAAAAGCAAAAAATACCAGAGGATCTTGATTATGATAAGATTCACAATCTAGCACTTGAGGCAAGAGAGAAATTAAAAAAAATTCGTCCGATTACCCTTGGACAAGCAACGAGAATTAGTGGTGTTAACCCAAGTGATATTTCAATACTATCCATTTACATAAAGCATCAGGGCACCTAGGCATGGTGCCCCCTTTTCTTTTATTTAAATGGAAAGATAAATGTGATAAAATAACGGTAAGGTGATTAATTATGAAACATGACTTTAAAACAATGGCCAAGAGCTTGAATATTGATTTAAATGAAAAACAGTTGAAACAGTTTGAACTATATTACCAGTTATTAATAGAATGGAACAGTAAAATGAATTTGACCACCATCGTTGACCGAGATGAAGTATATGAAAAACACTTTATTGATTCATTATGCTTTACAAAAGCAGTAAGTTTAACAAATCAAAGCATTCTAGATGTAGGAAGCGGAGCAGGATTTCCAAGCATTCCGCTTAAAATTGTGTTTCCAGAACTCAAGATAACTATAGTTGATGCACTAAAAAAAAGGATAACTTTTCTAGAAACCTTGAGTAAACACTTGAATTTGGATATAACCTTACATCATGAACGCATTGAAGATTTCGGTAAAGAAAACCAGTATTCAATTGTAACAGCGAGAGCCGTAGCTTCTCTAAATGTTTTAGCAGAACTGTGTATCCCCTTTGTCAAAACAAGCGGAGTTTTCATCGCTATGAAAACTAAAAACTATAATGAAGAAGTTCAACAAGCTCTAAATGCTATAGCTACTTTAGGTGGGAAAATTCAAGATACTCTTGAGTATAAATACTTAAATAACGATAGAAGTTTGATAGTAGTAAAAAAGATTAATAAAACACCAGATATCTACCCAAGAAAGTTTAATAAAATTAAAAAATCACCTTTATAGAGGTGTTATATGAGTTTAAAAACATTTGAAGAGTACAATCATTATGTAAGACAATATGCAGACAGCTTAGAGATGAAATATCTGCGGAGAAAAACGCTTTATATAAGTGTTATTTTTTCTATGTTAACTATACCTATTGTGCTAGCCCTTTATAACTATGGGTTCCCTTTTGGTCATATTGGCATTTATGTATTAAGCGTCCTGATGCTCGTTTTTATAAACCTAGCATTTTTTAAATATGACAATATTTTTATGGATATAAAACTTGGAATAAAAGTTACTACTCTGGGGATTTATTTGTTGTCAATGAGTTTAATAGTTGATATTCAATCACCAAGTATATTTGCAATTCTTTTTGTTGTGTATGCTTTAGTGTCAATTTATCAAGATCGAACCACGACAATACTCAATAACATATTGTTGTTCTTAATTGGTAGTGTAATTATTATTTTCTATCCCAATATCATCCAAACAATTGACATAGATAACACACAAGTATTCTATGTGTATTTGTTTATAGCTATTTTTGTAGCCCTATTATCACTTGCATTCTCTATTTTGATTAAACGCAAACAGTATTTTTACTATCAGATAGCAAAAATAAAAGAAGATGAAGTAAGAAACATTCAGCTTTTAATCGAACTTAAAGCAAACTACAAGCGAAGTGATTATAATTTTTCTCAATACTATGATCTTATTAGTGATTTTACAGATGAGTTTTGCAAAAGACGAGGAATTAAAAATCCATTTCAAGAAAGGTTGCTTATAATCAATCGCCTACATGATGTCGATGTAGATAAGTTTAACAACTATTCTAGTGAACTTTTAGACTCGATTAAGAGATTAAGTCAACTGATTTTAAAAGAAAACAGTAAAATACATCACCTAATACTCAAAGCCTCTGAAAATGCGGTGAATAATAATGAAAATAAACCAATTAAATTATTTAATCAATTTTCTTCATTTAAACATGTGTACGATGAGAAGTACATCAAAATCTTAACCTTTGCAGTATTCTACACTAGTTTAAAAATGCCAAAAATATACCTTGATAAATTAAGTGGAGAAGAGATATTACACACGATTAAAAACCATGATTTCAAACATCTTTTTGATGCAGATATATTAGATGTTTACCTAGACAATTGGAACTTAATTGACAAAATGGTTGAGGATGAGTTAAGCAAGTTGGTGAAGACATGAAAACCTTACTGAAAAAAGTAAAGAACAGTGAGTTCTTAACATCAGGAGAGTTGTTAAAACTAAAAGTATCTTTAGTTTTATTGTTCCTATTTTTGTTTGGTATTATAACAATACCTGTATCAATTATTGGTGAGTTTTCATTAGAAGTTAGAATATTTTTACCATCAATCTTTATACTACTATTTCTACTAAGCCTTGCTTTTTTAGTGACAAACAAACTCAGAACATCCATGCATTTTAGCATTTACTCATTCGTTGGCTTAACCATGTATTATACTTTAGGATCAAGTCATCTTTATGGGTACTTATTGCTTTTCATCACGTTGACCATCATAGTTTTTTATCAAGATATTTACACATATATTATTTACGGTGGAGCTCTAGTTTTTTATGGTGTCATTTATATACAATCGATTGGGAACTCATTATTAGGTATCGAAGCCACGAGTTTACTACTATCTAACTTAGTTTATCAAGGTTTGTTATTAGCTTTTTATGTAATCTTTTTAATACACTTTATTCTTTCCGAAAGTGCTTATGATAATCTGAACGAAGAATATTTATCAGTAAAAAAGAATATATTATTATATCAAAATAAAGCCTTAAAATATAATGAGGAACTCAATGAACGATATGATAAGAAGGAAATATATAACCAAGAACACTTTAAATACTCAGTAAAAAGAGTAAGTGAGTTCATTAGTGAAATTTATGAAATTGATTCCCAAACGATAGATGAACTTGTTGAGTTTTACTTTTTCTTGCATGACAAAAATATCGATGAGATAAAGCAATCTGAAAATCTAAATCCACTCTCGAAGAAGTATTTAATGCAACTTGAAAAGTACATGCTAAATCAATCGAGTGAAATGAATGAAATCATTTTCTCATATGCAGGTAGATTTCAGGATAGCTATCATCAAGAAACTAAGATTCGTTATCAATATCACATCAATACTTTGTCAAATAATAAAGCAGATCAAATTATATTACTATGCTATATGTATATTTATTTCCGAACTGAGCCGACACAGTTTGATAAATGGGGTAGGGTTGAAAGAACACTAAGTCACGAAGAAATAAAGACATTGTTCACATCAAATGCTTTTCGAGATATAATATCATTTAGTGATATGACATTTTTTATAGATAACGAAGAGTTGTTCAAGAAGTATTTCAGTTAAGTATTATAGAAAATATGTAAAATGGGTGAATATTATGGGAAAAACAATTGCAATAAGTAACCAAAAAGGTGGGGTTGGTAAAACCACAACTAGTGTTAACCTAGCCAGCTCCTTATCATACATGGGAAAAAAAGTTTTGTTAATAGATATTGATCATCAAGCTAATGCTACAACATATATGGGAATTAATAGAGCAAACTTGAAGTACACTATTGCAGATATATTTGTTAATGAAGTTCCTATACGTGAGGTCGTAAAAAGCGTTGAGAGTGTTAAAGTTGATATAGTTCCAGCTCGTTTCGAACTGTCTTCCATTGAAAACAAATTACTGAAAAATGACAATAAAGAATATTTACTCTCTAATGCCATAGATGAAATCAAGCATGATTATGATTACATTTTAATAGACTGCCCTCCGTCACTAGGAATTATTACAATGAATGGTTTAATCGCTGCAGATTCAGTGCTTATACCCGTACAATGTGAGTTTCTAGCACTAGATGGTTTGACACAGTTATTAAATACTATTAGACTAATCCAAAATAAACAACGTTATAATAATAGAACTCTCAAAATTGAAGGGGTATTGTTAACCATGCTAGATACCCGTAGCAACATAGGGTATGAAGTTATTAATGAAGTTAAAAAATATTTCAAAGAGAAAGTATTCAAAACGATTATACCGAGAAATGTGAAATGTTCAGTAGCCCCTAGTTATGGGTTACCTGTAACCGAATTTTCACCAAGATCAAAAGGATCAATAAGTTATCAAAACCTAGCTAAGGAAGTGGTGAATGGCATTGGATAAAGATTATCTTGGAAGAAGAATCGTAGATTTAATTGAAGAAAATGAAATTCATATACGAGATAATGAAGAAGTTCATGAAATTGAACTATCAAAGATTAGACCGAACCCTAATCAACCAAGAGTAAATTTTGATAGCCAAGGATTAAAATATCTTGCTGAGTCTATAAAAGTACACGGAGTAATACAGCCAGTGATATTAAAGCCTTCACCCGAAGGATACATACTTGTTGCTGGCGAGAGACGTGTAAGAGCATCTTTAATAGCAGGAAAAAAGACAGTTCCTGCGATAATCAGAGACTATAATGCTATATATTTAACGGAACTATCAATTCTAGAAAACTTACAAAGAGAAGATTTATCCCCAATTGAAGAAGCGGTAGCCTATGAAAAAGCGATTAAAAACTTAGCTTTAACGCAAGCAGAATTAGCAAAAAAAATAGGCAAAAGTCGTTCATATATAACTAACGTATTGGGGCTACTAAACCTTCCTGTTAGCGTTATTAAGGATGTTAATAATGGATTGATCAGTATGGGCCATGCAAAAATACTTAGTAAGCTTGAAGACAAGGATTTCGTTATTGATTTAGCTAAAAAAATCGTTGAAGATAAAGTAACTGTAAGAAAGTTGGAAGAATTAACAACTAAAAAAACATCTAAGAATTCGAATTCTAGAAAAAAAGAAGCCCAATTAAAAGCATATGAAAATGAGATAATTGATAAGCTACATAAAAGCTTTGGCTCAAATATAAAAATTAGCATTAAAAGTAATGAAGTTAGAATCAAGTTCAAGGATATCGATTGTTTTCAGGATAAATAACATATCATAGAATTAAGTGGAGGCGATATACATTGGGTTATGGTTTAGGTGATATAGTTAAAATGAAAAAGCCACATCCTTGTGGAACTAACGAATGGAAGATTGTAAGATATGGTGCAGATGTTAAAATTCAATGCTTAGGCTGTGATAGAGTAGTCATGCTAGAAAGACATAAATTTCTTAGTCGTGTAAAAGCTAAAGTTTGATTTAGTGTTGTTTTTAAAGTTTAAATTAGATAGTCCTTGCTTTTTTCTTTAGGGTGTTATAGAATACTAATTGCGTATTTCGCTGGAGGGGTAGCGAAGTGGCTAAACGCGGCAGACTGTAAATCTGCTCCCTCAGGGTTCGGCGGTTCGAATCCGTCCCCCTCCACCATAATGGGCTATGGCCAAGTGGTTAAGGCATCGGACTTTGACTCCGACATCGGTGGTTCGAATCCACCTAGCCCAGCCATATTCTAATTATTACATATTTTTATAATTCTACTGATTATATGTTGACATCTCAATTTAAAAATAGTAGAATATTACACGCACTTAATTGTTATAAATGGTGAGGGGCCTGTAGCTCAGTTGGTAAGAGCGCACGCCTGATAAGCGTGAGGTCGATGGTTCAAGTCCATTCAGGCCCACCATTTGGGGCCTTAGCTCAGCTGGGAGAGCGCCTGCCTTGCACGCAGGAGGTCAGCGGTTCGATCCCGCTAGGCTCCACCAAAAATACCCGGAGGATTAGCTCAGTTGGGAGAGCACCTGCCTTACAAGCAGGGGGTCAGTGGTTCGAGCCCGCTATCCTCCACCATTTTTTGCCGGAATAGCTCAGTTGGTAGAGCAACTGACTTGTAATCAGTAGGTCACGGGTTCGACTCCTGTTTCCGGCACCACTTTGTCCTGCTAGCTCAGTTGGTAGAGCATCTGACTTTTAATCAGAGGGTCAGAGGTTCGAATCCTCTGCAGGACACCACTTGCCTGGGTGGCGGAATTGGTAGACGCGTTGGACTTAAAA
>SKGE01000043.1 GCA_007117625.1 Candidatus Izemoplasma sp.
ACAAGAACCACCACTACGATATCAACATTTCTCCTATTTTTGAAGAAAAACTATATAAAGGTTGCTTAGTAGTCGTTCATGATATTACACCATTAAAAACCGCAGAAACGTTTCAAAAACAATTTACCGCTGATGTAAGCCACGAGCTAAAAACACCGCTATCAGCCATTAAAGGAATCTCGGAACTCTTAGACAGCAACCCTGACATGTCTAAAGAAGAACGGCAAGACTTTATTCGTTCAATGGTTCGAGAATCGACAAGGCTAGAAACAATTCTTAATGATTTGCTAATTATTTCGAAAATGGACCGTATCGATTACGAGTTAAAAAAAGAACCGACAGATATTAAAACCTTAGTTGAGGATTCTTTACAACTGCTAAAACCATTTGCCGAAGAAAAAGCATTAAACATAGTTTGCGACGTTGATCATGCGATAATACATCTTGACCCTACAAAGTTTAGACAAGTTATGATTAATTTGATTAAAAACGCCATCAACTACACGGATCAAGGATTTGTTAAAATACGAGGCCGTCAAAAAAACATGCAATACATCATAGAAGTAGAAGATAGTGGCATTGGAATTGTAGCAGCGGATTACGAAAAAGTCTTCAAACGCTTTTACCGTGTTGATGAAGCTCGAAGTAGAGCATCGGGAGGCAGTGGTCTAGGCTTAAGTATTATCAAAAATGTTGTCAAAAAACATCAAGGAAATATTTCCCTCACCTCAGAAGTAAAGAAAGGTTCGTGTTTTACAATAGAAATACCGATTAACCTAGAAAACCAGTAATTTTCCTTGCAAGTTAATAGAACATATTATATAATACTTACGCATCAAAAAATATCAAGTTTTTGGGGGTTTCATGGCTAAAAGAAGTGTAAGTTTAAAGATTACAACAGATGATCAAACCACAACGACCTGCACCGTCGGTTTGATGAAAGATCAACAGTTGTCCTTCTATGATGATGATAAGACAAAGCATAAAATTATTATTGGGACAAACCAAGTTATCTATCAAAAGTATGGGGAAGCTGAGCTAGATTTTGAGTTTAAACCAACCACGAAAACCATTGGGTCTTACACCTATTTAGGAAACACCATGAAGTTCGATATAATCACACAAAAATATCAAGTAAAACACGATGAGATTGATATAGCGTACAGCTTATATCAAGATGAGATAAAACAACATGAGGCTCAACTGTATTTAAAATATACAACAATGAAGGAGGGTAAGAAATGATTAGTAAACAAGAACAAAGTTTTTTAGACATTGCAGAAAGCATCTTAAAAAGCAAAAAAGAACCAGTTGATCTATACGAACTCTTCGACATGGTTGTAGAAAAACAAGGTGAAGGCAGTAACGATATCGTAGAGAGACTAAACGCTTTTTATGCAGATATTACAACGAGTGCACGTTTCGTTTACATGGGGAATAATACATGGGATTTAAAACGTCACCAAAAAATTGAACTTTGGGAAAAAGATGGGTCTTTCTTCAACGAGTATTCTGAGGTTGAAGATGACGTTATGGATCAACGCATTGCCGAACAAAAAGAAAAAGAAGCACAACACTTAGCAATGCTTGAAAGACGCGAAAAAGCTCAAGCAGAACAGGCAGAAGCTAAAGAAGCTGAAGAGGCAAGTATCTCTGTAACACCGACACTTGCACCAGACGATGTTATAGAGGCAGCCGAAGAGTATGTAGAGTCTGTTATAGAAGAAAAGCAAGACGATAAGGTTGAAGTTGAACAAGAAACTGATAAAGAAGTTGAAACGACTGATGATGTCGAAGAAGAGTACGATGACTTCGATGAAGAAGAATATAACGAATACATGGATGAGTTCGAAGATAAGTACGACAAATAATTAAAAAGCAGCTTGAAATTATATAAATGTTTGGTATAATTTTAGTGGGCTCTCAAAATCAAAAGTTCTCCGTTGGAGAACTTTTTTTATAGTATCTGGAGGTTATTATGAAGCAAACTAAATATATCTTTGTAACAGGTGGCGTGGTCTCAAGTTTAGGTAAAGGAATCACCGCATCGTCACTAGGAAGGTTATTAAAAAATCGTGGATTAAAAGTATTTATGCAGAAATTTGATCCATATATAAATGTTGACCCAGGAACGATGTCGCCGTATCAACACGGTGAAGTTTTTGTGACCAATGACGGTGCAGAAACGGATTTAGATTTAGGGCATTACGAACGTTTTATTGATGAAAATTTAACCAAACATTCGAATATAACCACAGGGCGTATTTATAAGAATGTTATAGAGAAAGAAAGACGTGGCGACTATTTAGGCGCAACCATTCAAGTGATTCCTCACATTACTGACGAAATCAAGGATAAGCTACTTGCAGTTCGAGATGAAACAGACGCAGATGTTATTATTACTGAGATTGGTGGGACTGTAGGTGATATTGAATCTCTTCCATTTTTAGAAGCGATTAGGCAGTGTCGTCGTGATTTCGGATATAACAACACACTGTATATCCACAACACACTTGTGCCTTATTTAGATGCGCCAAGAGAACTGAAAACGAAGCCCACACAACATAGTGTCAAAGAGCTTCGGAGTCTAGGAATAACACCAGATATTATTGTTTTGAGAACTGCGCACAATATTACAAATGCCATGCGTGAGAAAATAGCACTCTTTTGTGATGTGA
>SKGE01000080.1 GCA_007117625.1 Candidatus Izemoplasma sp.
GTATTGCCAAGGATGACGTCAAATGATTTCTTTGATTCAAAGTTAGAAGCTTCGAAAACAACCATTGAATCATTGTTAGAAGATGTTTCTACGAGTACAAATGAACCGGTCTTTGACAATTATGTGAAACAAAACTATATGGATAACTTCTTACGTGGAGGGTACCCAGAAAAAATAGGAAACAGTATTTACCATTTATACTCTCGCCGACATGGAGACTTAGAACGCGATTACAATTTCTTTAGCTTAGCACCTGAATATTTTTCACAAGGTGGCGGTAACTTTAGAGATGTTTGTCAAAATCGACGATTAGATACTACGATTCATCCAGAAGTAAGCGATTTTAACATTCATCACTTTGCAAGCTTGATTCAGCTTGATGGATACAATCCTTTAACAGTCGATGGCATTACGTTTGTTTTAAAAGAGGATGTTGACCAAGTTGCTTTGGTAAAGAAGTTGTTTAAAAATCATACAGAAGCGATTTTAGAGTTTTTGAAAAAACCGTATACACCAGGAAACATTGTAAACTTTATTGAAAAAGAACATATCGAAGCGAAGACTTCAATAAAGGAATATTTAGATGAGATTATCCAACATTCGAAACCCTCGATTAAAGCAGCGTTTGGTGAAGGATTTTGGGTCGACCACTTCACGTACGTACTTGATTTAATTGAAAGTTACGAAGGTGTTTATCCCGATCATATGCAGTCGCTACTGTACGATCGTGAGGACTATGCGTACTTTGATTCTCCGGTAAGTGTGTTACCAAAATCTGAGAAGATTGTTTTAAACAAAGAAAATAATGTTAGACAGTATGGAAGTTTGAGACACTTCGATGAAGAAAAGTTAAAGCGTCTTAAGATGAATCCACACATTAGCAATTGGAGTAAAATTGGCGATCGAACGTATTACTCAAATCTTTATACCAAGTTGTTTGTCTTAACCTTAACAAAGCACAGTTTGTTAGACCCAGAAGGCTATGGTATTGAGATGGAAGCGGAAAAACCGGGCTGGAATGATGCGATGAACGGCTTGCCTGGGTTGATCGGTTCTGGAGTGAGCGAGACCATTGAGCTATGGCGGATTGTAAGTTTTATGCTTAAGTACAGCGATGAACGTACCATTGAAGTGCCAAATGAAGTCGCCAAGCTGTTTAAAAATTTACTGCATGCTGAAAGCTACCATGATCGTGTAAAAACGCGTGAGTCATATCGTGAATCGATTCGCTTTGGATTAGCAGGGGACACTACAACGCTTCAACTAAAAGATGTGACGTGTTACTTGAAAAAGTTAAAGAAACATATTGAAGAGAAGACAATCGCGTTAATGGAGATGCATCAAGGTATTTTACCGACATTCCTCTATTATGAAGTAACCTCTTATGAAACGATTTTTGAACAAGGTAAACCTAAGCTGTCTCATAAAGGATATGCTTTGGTCCAACCACTGACATATGAAAGACATGCACTTCCACACTTCTTAGAAGCACCAGCGAGAATTTTAAAAACAGACTTAAGCAAAGATGTTTTACGTAAGATGGCATCAGCGATTAAAGAAAGTGATATCTATGATAAGGTATTAGATATTTATAAAACGAGTGAGTGTTTAGATGGCCAAGGCCATGAAATTGGTCGGATAAGGGCTTTTACAAAAGGCTGGTTAGAGCGTGAGAGTAACTTCTTGCATATGACTTATAAATACTTGCTGGGATTGTTAAAAGCTGGACTGTATGAAGAGTATTATGAAGCGCTTAAAACGAATCTTGTATGCTTTATGGATCCTGCGGTTTATGGAAGAAGTACATTAGAAAACTCAAGTTTTATCGCACCATCAAATAACCCGGACAAAGCTTTACACGGACAAGGATTTTTTGCGAGATTATCAGGGTCAACAGTAGAAACCTTAAATATGTGGTCGATTATGATGACGGGTGGAAATCCATTCCGATATGAAAATGGGCAACTCATACTCAAGTTTGAACCGAAACTCGCAACAAACTTCTTTAAAAAAGATCATTCTGCTAGCTTTAAGTTTTTGAAACATATTAATGTTACATATGTAAATGAAGCGATGTTAAATACGTATCAACAATGCGATATTTATAAGATTGAATGTGTGTCAGACGCCGGTGTTGAAACGGTACACAGTGATCGATTGATTGGTCAACAAGCTGAAAAAGTGCGACAAGGGATTTACAATTCTTTAAAAATATATATGAACAAAAAATAGGAGGAAAAGAATGAAAAAGTTTTTAAGTGTATTATTAATGGTTACATTTGTTTTATCGTTAGCTGCATGTGGTCGCGATACTGATGATCCAGATCCTGATCCAGATCCAGACCCAGATAATGGGGATGTTGATCCAGACCCGGATCCAGACCCAGACATTACCCCACCAGTACTTGAGGGTGTTGTAGATGTTGAAATCTATGTGGATTCTGAGTTTGATCCACTTGAAGGTGTTACGGCGATTGACGATGTCGATGGTGACATCACTGATGATATTGTTGTAACAGGTTCTGTTAATGTTTCATCGGTTGGAACTTACTTTTTACGCTACACGATAGAAGATTCTTCAGGAAACCGTACAGAAAAGACGCGTTTTGTTACGGTTGTTATTAATCCTGA
>SKGE01000068.1 GCA_007117625.1 Candidatus Izemoplasma sp.
AAAACTGCAACATTTACTTTATATGGTGTCGATCACAATACCAAAGATCAAACGGCGATTAGAGATTACATTCATGTAGAAGATTTAGTGGAAGCACATAAAAAAGCATTGGATTATTTAGTAAAGACCAACCAATCAAATATATTCAATCTTGGTACCGAACAAGGGTACTCTGTCAAAGAAATTATCGAAACCACAGAATCAATCACCAACACAAAAATCGATGTCACCATCGCTGAGAGAAGACCAGGAGACCCAAGTATATTAATCGCTTCACATCAAAAAGCATGGAATCAACTTGATTGGAAACCAACTAGAGATCTAAACACAATGATTGCATCCGCCTACAAATATTATAAAAAGAGAGGTTAGTTATGATAAAAGCAATCCACAAACTTGTTCAATATGGATTAGATAAAGACTTAATAGACCCTTTGGATATTGACTATGTCGTCAACCGTTTATCAGAGATGTTAGCCGTTGAACCGAGCATTTTTCAAACGCCAGAACATCCAGCAAAAGATGTTGTCGCTTGTTTAGAACCAATCTTAGAGCATGCAGCATCTCAAGGTATGATCGAAAATATCATTGAAGAACGAGATAACTTCGAAAGCAAAGTGATGGATTTATTCACACCTAAACCAAGTCAACTTCAAAAAACATTTGATAGTTTATCACCAAAAGCTTCAACAGCATTCTTTTATCAGCTCTCACGAGACAATCATTACATAAAAACAGAACGCATCAAAAAAAACAAACACTTCAACTATGATTCTGACTACGGACAAATCAACATCACGATTAACTTAAGTAAACCAGAGAAAGATCCAAAAACCATCGCAAAGCTAAAAAAACAAAAATCTATGACCTACCCAGCGTGCTTACTATGTAAAGAAAACGTAGGGTTTTATGGACATTTAAGTCATCCCGGTAGAAGCAACCATAGAATCATTAAACTGGCATTAAACAATGAACCTTTTTACTTCCAGTACTCGCCTTATGTGTACTATAACGAACACGCCATTGTACTTCATGAAGCACATATACCGATGGATATATCGATTAAAACATTCATCCGCTTATTTGATTTTATCGATCGGTTCCCACATTATTTTTTAGGGTCTAACGCCGGACTTCCTATCGTTGGTGGAAGTATTTTAAATCACGAACATTACCAAGGTGGCTCAGCAAAATTTCCTATTGAAGATGCTAAAAGTTTTAAATCTTACCAACGCAATCAGGTTAGATACGAACTTTTACACTGGCCATTAAGCGTGGTGAGACTATCATCAAAAAACCGTAGTGCATTAATTAAAGAAGCAGAAAGTTTAAGACGCTTTTATGAAAAATATAGTGATGAAACAGTAAATCTTATCAACAAAACCGATACCATGCATAACGCTATTACACCCATCGCGCGATTTAAAAATAACACCTATATCCTAGATGTTGCACTCCGTAATAATCGTACCGATGAAAAGTATCCTGATGGTATTTTTCATCCACACCAAGATGTCCATGCGATTAAAAAAGAAAATATTGGTCTTATTGAAGTCATGGGTCTTGCCATCTTACCAGGACGCCTTAATAAGGATTTAGACCGTATTGAAGAAGCCCTAACAAATGATCAACCAATCGATGCATCATTATCAACTTATCAAAGATGGATTGAATCGATTGAGTTAAGTGATCATGAAAGCGTTCGAGAAAGTATAAATAAAGCTGTTGGCAAAACCTTTGTCAAAGGCTTAGAAGACTGTGGTATCTTCAAACCAACTCTAGAAGGTCAAAAAAGCTTTACCGTCTTTATGGAGCACTACTTCAATGAATAATCTACTCTATTATCAAAATGATACTTATAAAATAACCTTATCGCCACTTGGGGCGAGTATGATCCGATTAGAAACAAAAGACAAATTTGGTCGCTTTAACAATATTGTTTTTACTTATCAAGATTATGCGCAGTACACAAACAATAAGAAGTTTGCAGGGGTCACCGTAGGGCCTTATACCGGAAGAATCTATCCTCCGACGATCACCCAAAACAACCAAACCTATACGTTAGGTGAAAAAGCACCGCACCTACATGGTGGAAAAGACAGCTTTGCTCTAAAACAGTTTCATGTAAAAAGCTTAAAAAATCAGATCATTTTTACCCTAAAGCCACACTACATTCACTACCCGGCTCCAAACCAAATAGAAGTTATCTATCATTTTCACAAAAATCATTTTACGATAACTTATCAAACCACCACCGACCACGATACTTATGTGAATCTCACCAATCACAGTTACTTTAATCTAAGTGGGTTTTATCAGGATTCAATTAAAGCGCATCATTTGAAACTCCCCGCAACGAAAGTGAGTAAACTTTCAAACAAAACACTACCGCTTGGCTATGATGATGTTGAAGATACGATGTTTGACTTCAATACAGAAAAGCCCCTTAAAAAAACATTAGAGCTTTTATCAACGACGGCTCAAAAAGGGTTAGATCACTGTTATTTGCTAAAGCCTCATGAACCCATTGTTTTAAAACATCCTATGTCAAAGCGCATACTAAAAATAACCACCGATTACCCAGCTGTTCAAGTGTATTCAAATAACTATCCAAGCAAACACA
>SKGE01000070.1 GCA_007117625.1 Candidatus Izemoplasma sp.
ATCTCATTAAACCCGGTGGCTAATGGGTTAATTGACCCAATGACAATGTCCACCCCGGCAAGTAAGATAACCATCCCGATGATGGCTTTGAATGTGCCTTTTAAGACATCGCTAAACCCTTTTCCTTGTAACACTAACCCAAGGAATGCGATCAACCCTAAAAAGACCGGAAGACTTCTCATGATGCTAATAATAAAATCAACAATAAACATAAAAATACCTCTCCTTTATTTTTTTATAGCTCCGCTAGAAGCTTTCTTACCACGGGGACACCTTTTTCTCGGATCTCTTGCTTGTTTAAAAAATTATGAATTTCGATAATAGGGCATTTCACCTTTTTGATTTGATTGGCAATTTCTTTCGACGCAAAGATAAGCTTCGCATCAGTGCCCGAAGCACTTGTCACATCTTGGGCTTCAACTTTCACATCAAACCCTTCTTCTTTTAAAACTTCAGCCACTTTCATCTTCAAGATCAATGAACTTCCTACACCAAAGCCACAGACACAAATGATTTTCATATTGTTCTCCTTCATTGAAATAGGGCTAAGACAGCCTCTTTATTACCAGTTTTCAAAATTCCAAGCGACTTATCATCGGATAAAATCGTGACAAGTTCCTGAAGAAAGGTCAAATGACCTTCATTACTTTTGGCAGCAACCACAAAAAACAAATGAATTGGGTCATTGGTATCATGTCCAATCGCGACAGCCTCTTTAAGCGTTACAAGTGAAATGGCATCGTCGTTAACGAACTTACCGGGTGCAGCATGCGCAATCGCAATGCCTGGAGCGATAGCAATGTATGGCCCATGCTTATGAACCGCATCGATCATCGCTTGAATATAGTTTTCTTCAATCGCCTCAGTTTTTAATAAAAGCGCGCCACCTAATTGAATTGCTTCTTGCCAACTGTTCACATGTTGCTGTACCTTGATGACGTTTTCTGTTAAAAATTGATTTAACATTTGAACCTCCGTAACCGGTTACGAAACTGGTGTTTTTAAAAGCAATGTGATTGGCCATTGCTTTTTTCTTTCTTCACGGTCATCATAACACGTTCATTTCGCTGGTGCAATATATTTTTTAATCCCATGTGGTTTTTCTCTTTAAATAGTCAACGTTAAAGACGTAACTTGGCTCATGCTTCTCACGTTTCGTCATCTTTAAGAGCGTTGTAACAGCTTGTTTTCCTAAATTTACGATGGGTACAGCAATGGTGGATAATGGTGGATTTACAACTTTCGCTAAGAAGTTATTATCATAACCGATGATTCGTATGTCTTTAGGCACTTGAACGCCGATTTCAGAAAAGACTCGAATACACAAAAACGCGAGACTATCGTTGGCTGCAAAAACGCCATCAATGTCTGTATGCTTTGTGAAAAAGTCACGAATTAATATTTCATCCTTACCGTCTAGTTTTGTCTGAATGACATCAAATTCCAATGACTCTTCTTTTGCTTGTTCAATAAACCCGTTATAGCGTTCGTAAGACGATTGATAAATTAAAGGGCCAGAGACGTGAACCACTTTTTTACAATGATTTTTCTTTAATATGTGGACCGCCAATTTAGCCCCTTGATAAAAGTTTGAAGTGATGTGTGGAACACGATCACTGATGTATCCATCGATGGAGACAATCGGAATATTTAAATGTTCATACTTCAATGAATGGATGTTAGGCGCGATGATAATTAAGCCCGCCATATGCATAGACGCAATGGTGCGAATGTTCGTTTCTTCAATTTTTGGGTTGTTTTGTGTATTAAACAACATGATGTTGAATTCTTTTTGCGCTAGTTCAGTTGTAATAGCTTGGACAATTTCCGGGAAGTATGGGTTGATCAAATCCGGAACCACCACACCAACAATGTTGGACGAATGTTTATACAAGCTTCGTGCTACAGTGTTTGGAATATAATCATATTCTTCAATGATTTTTAATATTTTTTCTCGTGTTTTTGGACTGATATCTGCTTTGTTGTTTAACGCTCTAGATACTGTCGCTTCAGAGACATTCGCTATTTTCGCAATGTCTTTCATTTTAATCATACACATCGTATCCTTTACTTGGGTGCTTCATCCATAAACAGAACCCATAGATATTAACCTATGCTACTAAGCGTAAACGAACTGATTAACTTTTTCAATCATTGTGTGATAATCTTTCTCAGAAAAGTCTGTCGTATCCAAGATAATCATATCCTCTTCAGCTTCCCGGTTCGCTCGCTTAAAGGCTTCTTTTGAGAGCGTACCGTAGCGCTGATGCGCTTGATGTCTTGAAGGTTCACGTTTGAGATACCGTTCATAGCGCACTGCTTCTTGGGCCGTCACAAAAAACCAAAGGGCGTTAGGAAAAGCCGTTTTAAGAGCGCTGACTTCGTGTGGTTTAAAGTTGCCTTCTAAAAGGATGGCATTGCTTTGATAGGTCGGAGCTAAGGCCATCATCAACTCAAAGGTCACAGAAGAAAGCTGTGTATGAGTGGTTTCATTGACGTGTTCAAATGCTCCAAACAGCGTCTCTTTTAGGTCGTCTTTAATGAGCGCTGGGATGTTTAGCTCGTCTTTTAAGCGTTTTGCGAGCGTTGTTTTATAACTGGCCAAATCACC
>SKGE01000036.1 GCA_007117625.1 Candidatus Izemoplasma sp.
AAAAAGCCAAATATGCATCTAGTATCATGGGACCCCCAGAGTTCCAATCAGCCGTTAAAAACTGGTTGTTTGGCGATTTTGAAAACGAAATCGAGTGTGATATTATTGCAACACCAGGAGGAACTGGTGCTTTATCAAGTACGATTAAAAACACACTAACACGCGGTCAAACGGTCATCCATCCCGACATCGGTTGGGGACCTTACACGACGATTGCAAAAGAACAAGGCGTAAACATAAAGAATTACACCTTATTTGATGGAGACCACTTTAACGTAGAATCCTTCAAAGAAACTTGCAAATCGGTCATGGATGAACAAGGAAAAGTCTTAGTCTTCATCAACGACCCTTGCCAAAACCCAACTGGTTATACGATGCGAGATGACGAATGGAAAAGCGTGTTAGAAATCATTCGTGAACTGAGTGAAAAAGGACCTTTTATCTTAGTACACGACATTGCTTATATCGATTTTAACAAGCGTGGTGAAGCTTATAAAGAACATTTTAAGCAATATAGGGAGATGCCTGAAAATGTCTTAACAGTTATCACCTTTAGTGCTTCAAAAACATTGACAGCCTACGGCATGCGCGTAGGTGCACAAGTATTAATCTCAAGCAATGAAGAGCAGCGTATTAAGATGAAAAATGCTTGTGGTAACACAGCACGTGGTGTTTGGTCTACTGTGAACAACGGTGGCATGCGCGTGTTTGCAGATGTCGCATTAGACAAAACGGTTAAAGCGGCTTATATGAAAGAAAAACAAACCTTTATAAATCTCTTGAATGAACGCGCTGAAATATTCGTTCGTGAAGCACAAGAGGTTGGCCTTCCTATCTACCCTTATGATGAAGGATTCTTTATTACCCTTAAGATTGAAGATTCAATTTTAAAGAATGCTTTGCATCTAAAACTCAAAACGTTAAACATCTTTTTTGTCAACGTATACGGCGGTTTACGCGTTGCGATTTGTAGCATTCCTTTAGATAAAATTAAAGGGCTTGCAAAACGTGTCTACGACGCTTACATGAGTTTGAAAGAAGATGAAAGCGAAGATCCTGCAATCGAAACAACCGATACAGAACCTGAACAACAAAAAAGTGCTTAGTTCAATTGAACTAAGCACTTTTACTATTTAGATGCGTTTTTTCGCAGCATAGTTTGTATGAAGTAACTCGTGTGCTAGATGACTTCCTGGTTTTTCTAAGAAATTATCGTATAATTCTATAACCATTTGGTTGTCATGAGACTTTCGACGCTTCGCGTTTGCATCTACATTGTAGAGCGCTTGTTGGCGTTTCTTTAAAATATCTGTTTTACCGTGATGGAACGGCTGTCCGCCTCCACCGATGCAACCACCAGGGCAGGCCATGATTTCAATCGCATCAAAATGACTCTTACCACCGCGTATATCTTCTAGAAGTTTACGCGCATTGCCTAATCCATGAGCGATTCCAATTCTCAAATTAAGCTCGCCAACTTTCACTTCCGCTTCACGTACGCCATTAAACCCACGAAGCTTTTTAAAGTTGACATCTTTTAACTCTTTACCTGTGATCATTTCATAGGCGGTCCGGGTAGCGGCTTCAATCACGCCTCCCGTAGAACCGAAGATTGTCCCCGCACCCGTTGACTCACCTAGGAGTAGGTCAAATGAAGAATCATCTAACTTTCGGAAGTCGATTGCAGCTTCTTTCAACATCCGAGCATATTCACGTGTCGATATGACATAGTCGACATCTGCTAAACCGTCTTTATTGAGTTCATCTCTTGCAGCTTCAGATTTTTTAGCCAAACACGGCATGAGCGCAACGGTTACGATATCTTTAGGATCAATATTATGTTTTTCTGCATAATAAGTTTTAGTAAGCGCGCCAACCATTTGCTGTGGCGATTTACATGACGAAGGTATATCAAGCAACTCTGGGAACTGATGTTCGATAAACTCTACCCAAGCCGGACAACATGATGTCAACATTGGTAAAGGTCCCCCAGACTCTATGCGTTGAACAAGTTCATTCGCTTCTTCAATCACAGTAAGATCGGCACCAAAAATGGTATCGTGAACCTCGTCAAAGCCTAAGCGACGAAGCCCTGAAACAACTTGACCTGTTGTAATCGTTCCTGGTTCATAGCCAAATTCTTCCCCAATCGCTGCTCGAACTGCAGGCGCTACTTGTACAACAACGTGTTTTTTAGGGTTGTTAAGTTCACGCCAAACTTTAGGCGTATCGTTCATTTCTGCAAGTGCTGCTGTTGGGCATACGGATACACATTGACCACAATAGGTACAGCTTGTATCCCCTAAATCTAAATGGAATGCCGTTGCAACAACAACATCAAACCCGCGTTTCAAAGGACTTAAAATACCTACCGTTTGAACATCGTTACACATCGTTATACAACGTCTACACATAATACATTTGTTCGAATCTTTTGTAATCCCGCGTGATGTTAGATCGACAGGATGCGACATTTTTTCGCCAGTATAACGCATTTCTTTTATATTCATTTCGTGTGCTAAAGTTTGAAGTTCACAGTCAAGATTTTTAACACAAACGAGACAATCTTGTGGATGATTTGATAATAAGAGTTCTAAACTTGTACGACGTGCCATGACAGCTTTTAATGAGTCGGTTTGAATCTTCATACCTTCAGTGACTTTTTCTGCACATGATGGGACTAGGTTTCCACGGTTTTCGTGTTCAACCATACAAACTCTACAGTTTGCATTTTGATTCACCGCACCAACTTCATGTAGGTCTAAATGACATAATGTAGGGATATGTACTCCTACTTTTTCCGCAGCTTGCAATATCGTTGAACCTTTTTCAACATTGACTTTAATGCCATTGATTTCACAGGCAATCATTTTTTCTACTAATTTCATCATGTGCCTCCTTATGGCTTCAGTATTGCATTTGTTGGGCAAGCAGTGAAACATGCGCCACAGGCAATACAGTCGCTTTCAATAATTTTGTGAATCTCACGCACTTTACCTTCGATACAGTTAACAGGACAAACACGTGCACATTTTGTACAACCGATACATTTTTTAGGTTCAATGAGATATGCAGTACGTTTTGTACGATAAGCATACGCTTCGTATTCTTCTTTGAAAAAGTGCATTGTGCTTAACACTGGATTCGGGGCTGTTTGCCCTAAGCCACATAATGAGGCATGCTTAATGTTATTCCCAAGAACTTCTAGCTTTTCTAAATCTTTCGGTTCACCTTCCATATTGGTTAAACGTTCTAAAATCTCATACATACGTTTTGTTCCGATACGACACGGGGTGCATTTTCCACACGATTCGTCTTGGGTAAAGTCTAGATAAAACTTAGCAACTTCGACCATATCTGTGTCTTCATCCATAACAATGAGACCACCAGATCCCATCATCGCTCCGATTTCGAGTAAAGATTCATAATCAACTGGAGTATCAAAGTATTCTTTTACAATGACGCCACCACTTGGGCCACCAATTTGAATCGCTTTAATTTCTTTGCCTTCTGGGTGTCCACCACCAATATCATAAACAATTTCTCTAAGTGTAGTACCCATGGGTACCTCAACTAAACCAATGTTTCTAACATGTCCTGCTAATGCAAAGACCTTAGTTCCATTTGATTTTTCAGTTCCTAATGACGCGAACCACTCCGAGCCATTTAAAATAATCGCTGGAATATTTGCAAACGTTTCAACGTTATTAACACTTGATGGTTTTCCTCTATAACCACTCTCACTTGGAAATGGTGGCTTTTTATCAGGTTCTCCTCGGTATCCTTCCATAGAGCGGATCAGTGCCGTCTCTTCACCACAGACAAAAGCGCCAGCACCGAGTTTAATCTCGATATCAAATGAAAAGTCACTTCCAAAGAGATTTTTTCCTAAAAGTCCATGCTCACGAGCTTGATTAATCGCAATACGTAATCGCTCAGTAGCCAACCCATACTCAGCACGAATGTAAATCAATCCATTTTCTGCACCGATTGCATACCCAGCAATCGCCATTGACTCAATAATTGAGTGCGGGTCCCCTTCACAAATGCTACGGTCCATGAAAGCACCTGGATCGCCTTCATCAGCATTACAAATAATATATTTTTCATCATCTTTGACCGCTGCTGTGTATTGCCATTTTAAGCCCGTAGAAAATCCTCCACCACCGCGGCCACGTAACCCACTGTTTTTAACAATTTCTACAACCTCAGCTGGTGTCTTTTCATCCAAACATTTCGCTAACGCTAAATATCCATCGTTAACAATATAGTCACCGATGATTTCCGGATTTATTTCTCCACAGTTTCTAAGTGCTACACGCAATTGTTTCTTATAAAATTGCATTCCCGAAGCATCTTCTGTAGCTTCACTTTCGAAAGGCTCTTTGTATAAAAGACGTTTAACCGTATTATTATTTAAAAGATGTTCATTAAATATCTCTTCAACATCATCAACTTTCACCTTTACATAGGTAATATCATCTGGTTCTATTTTAATAATTGGTCCTTGACCACAAAAACCAAAACACCCTGTTTTAACTAAGTTAACTTCAGCCGCAATATTATGTTCCTTGATATAGCCTTCTAACATAGCGATAATCAAATCGGCTTCTGAAGAAATACAAGAGGTTCCCGCACAAACTAAAACTGATATTCTAAAATCACTCTTTTTAGGTAATGATTTCTTCCATTTTTCCAAACTCTTAAGATCTTTAATCAACATGTTCATCACCTCGGCAACTCTCAATAATTGCATCGACATCTTTAACTTTAAGGTTTCCATAAACCTTTTCATTAACCGTTACAACAGGCGCAAGTCCGCAAGCACCAATACAGCGTACATCCTTAACCGTAAATAAACCATCTTCAGACATAACATTTTTCTTCGTATTCGTTAACTTTAAAATACGATCTAACACTTTATCTGCACCTTTAACAAAACAAGCAGTTCCCATACATACACTTACCGTATACTTCCCAACAGGTTCTTCATTAAAAAAAGAGTAAAAAGTAACAACTCCATTGACATGGGCCCCTGATAAATCAAGTGCGTGAGCGATATATAGTTGTAAATTATGTGGTAGATAAGTAAACAATTTTTGAGCGTGGTGCAAGACATGAATCAACTGCTCCTGTCTGTCACCTTCAAGTGCATCAATGTACGCATCTAGCTTTTTTAAAAGGCTTTGATCTAACGTACTAAAATCTAATATTTTATTTTTCATAAATCCTCCTAAATCGTATTTTCACACATTACTATTATAGTGGTTAAACGTTTCTATGTAAAGGTTATTTTAGCTTTTTTTATAATATTTGTAATATAGGTTTCTGTAATACACATTAGTTATTTGTTATATATATCAAGCGATAAAAAATACGCGCTTAACTAAGGTTTAGCGCGTATGCATTTTAGACTCTATGTATGCAATGACTGTTTCAATTGTTTGGTCAAAATCTTCTGTGTTTACATCCATCCAACGGATATCAAACTGGTTGTTAAAATAGGTGTACTGTCGTTTCGCATATTGACGGGTGTGTGTTTTTATTAATGTTTTTGCAGTTTCCAAATCATAAAAACCTTTAAGATGTCCAATCACTTCTTTATAACCAATCGCGTCAAATGCTTGAACATCTCCATATAGATAATGCAATCCCTCAACCTCTTCTAGAAGTCCTTCTTCAAACATCGCATCAACACGAGTTTCGATCACTTGGTGCAACTTCTCGCGCGGCATCGTTAACCCGATGATTACATAATCATATAAACGTTCGTTAGATGCCCGTTGTTCACTACGTTTGACCGTTTTTAAGGAGCGATAGAAAGCTTGTAAAACCCGTTTACGATTGTTTGGGTGGATGAATGCGGCGCTTTTCGGATCATTTGCAGCTAATAATGTGTGCAGTTGTTCGTTACTGATATGTTCAAAAGATTGATCAAAATCTACCGGACGATGTGCTTCCGTGAAATCGAAGTTATGTAAGACGCTCTTAATATAAAACCCTGTTCCTCCTACAATTAAAGGAAGCTTGTTTTGATTGCGTAAAGCATCGATATGATTTCGAACCAATCGTTGATAAACGGCCACAGAAAAAGGTTCATTCGGCATTTTAATATCGAGCATATGGTGTTTAACGTTTTCCATTTCTTCAGGTTTTATCTTTGCGGAACCGATGTTTAACCCTTGATAGACTTGTACACTATCTCCAGATATGATTTCTGTATGAAAGTGTTTTGCAAGTGCGATGGAAAGCTTGGTTTTCCCAACACCCGTAGGACCTACAATTACGACAATCATGATTGCACCCGCTTAAATAATCGTTCCAACTCAGAGGTTGTAAAATGAATCATCGTCGGGCGTCCGTGTGGACATGTAAAAGGATTTTTTTGTACGGATAGATCACTCATGAGCTTATCCACCTCTTCTTTGGTGATGAACTTGTTCGCTTTAATCGAATGCTTGCAAGAAAGATCTTTGGCAAGCTGATCGATCAAAACACCGATCGACACTTCTTGTTCATCAAGCATTCTAGAAATCATCATTTCAGCATAGCCTTCTTCATCGCGTTCCATAAACCAAGCAGGAACTTCAAATACCATCAATTTATTTTCTTCAAGTTTTATCGTTAAACCAAATGATTTCAACGCCTCAAGAATCGTTTGTGCTGCAATGACTTCTGACTTGCTTAAACGCATCTCAAATGGCACTAACAAAGGCTTTCTAATATTATTATCTTTTGACATTTCACGGTAGTATCGCTCATATCGAATACGTTCTGCAGCGGCATGTTGATCAACTAAATATAGGCCTTCTTCACTTTGAAAAATAAGGTAAGTGCCATGGTACTGCCCGATATATTCAAGCTCAGGAAACCTTTTTTCAGATCTTTTAAGTGGGTTTACCTGGTCTGAAGTATCTACGTTTAAATCTAACTGATAATTTTCACTTAGTTCTTCGAGTTGGGATGGTTTATGAAAAACCATTTTGGTTTGATTGTTTTCACGAGGTTCATGTTTTTGAACTTTCGGTACCAAATAAGCGGCTTCTAATGTTTTTAAAATGGTCGAAGAAATCAGTCTTAGCAGACTGTTTTCTTCCGTAAACTTAATTTCTAATTTCTGTGGATGAATATTGATGTCAATCAATAGTGGATCTACGGAAATTTCTAAATGAACGATTGGATACTTTTTCATCGGTAGGTAAGTTCTATATCCATCCATAACCGCTTGTATAACACGGGTATTTTTGATTAAACGTTTATTCGCAATTAAGGTAATGTGTTGCCTACTCGATCGAGTGAACATGGGTTTACAGGCATATCCTTTTATTTTAAAATAACTGTTTTCTGATTGAAATGGTAATAGATTTTTAGCAATATCGCTACCGTAGATTTGGTATAAAATTTTACTGATATTGCCATCACCACTAGAGCTAAATAAAACTTTTTGATCATGTGTTAAATGAAAGCGAACCTGTGGGTGAGACAATGCTATCTTATGAATATGTTCAACAATATAAGCAAGTTCTTTCGTTTCACTTTTCAAATGTTTTAAACGTGCGGGTGTGTTGTAAAACAAATCATCGACAGTGATCGCAGTCCCTTTTTTGATCGAACTAAGGGTTTTCTCAATGACTTCACCATTTTTTAAGGTTAACTGATTCGCGGTCTCTAACCCATCCGTCGATTCGATTGTAAGTTCTGAAACACTTGCAATCGAGGGTAATGCTTCTCCTCTAAAGCCCAGCGAGGCAATGTGAAAGAGGTCATGGTGGGTACGAATCTTGCTTGTCGCATGACGTTTAAATGCCATCGATAAATCTTCCGCATCCATGCCGATGCCATCATCAATCACTTTAATACTTTTTAGGCCATATTCTTTCAAATGGATTGTAATCGTAGTACTTTCTGCATCCAGTGCATTCTCAACAAGCTCTTTGACGACACTCGCAGGGTTTTCGACGACTTCACCGGCTGCAATCATATTTGATAAAGCTTCATCTAACTGACGAATTTTCGGCATCATTTCACCAACTTTCTTACTTTATTTTACCATGAATTATATCAATCTATCTATGCTATTCTATGAGACACAAAGACCGCTAAAATAAAGCGGTCATTTGCGTTTTTTTAACCTTTGTTTCAATGTGTATAAAGCGTTTAATGCTTCGATTGGTTTCATCGTATCAAGGTCAAGTTTTTCTAACTCAAGTTCGACTTCACTGCTTTTTTCTTCTTCAACAATCTCTGTCTCAAGCATCGCACTTGTAAACAAGTTTGGCTTTGCGTCGATTGCAGATTGTTCAAGCTGTTTTAAGATTTTTTCACTACGACTAATTAAACTTTTGGGAAGTTTTGCAAGTGAGGCAACATTGATTCCATAAGATTTATCGGCTCTACCTAGTTCAACTTTGTGTAAGAAAATGATTTCACCATCTTTTTCTTTTGCCGAAACATGAATGTTGATCAGTCTTTGGAGATGGTTTTCTAGATCAGTGAGTTCATGGTAATGTGTGGAAAACAATGTCTTGCACCCTATTTTGTTGTGAATATATTCAATAATAGCTTGTGCGATAGCCAAACCATCATAGGTAGAGGTTCCACGACCGATTTCATCGAATAAAATCAAAGAATCCTTCGTCGCGTTTTGAATCGCATGATTGGCATCTAGCATCTCGACCATAAAAGTCGACTGACCACTGATCAAATCATCGCTCGAACCGATTCTTGTAAAGAGTTGATCAAACAATGGAATTTTAGCTGATTCCGCCGGTACAAAAGAACCGATTTGAGCTAGTATTGCAGTAATCGCAAGCTGTCTCATATAGGTGGATTTACCACTCATGTTTGGACCTGTAATCAATGCGATATCGGTCGCTTCATCAAGAACAATGTCATTCGGAATAAAGACATCTTCTACAATGCTTTCAACAACGGGATGTCTTGATGCTTTTATATCAATCTCATAGGTATCAGAAAGTGTCGGTCTTACAAACCGGTACTGCTCACTAACAACAGATAACGCGATAAACATATCAACTTCACTGATGACATTAGCGTTTTTTTGGATGATTGGAATCACTTCACGGACGCGATCGCGTAGTTCAATAAATAAATCATATTCTAATCCAATACTTTTCTCATCACTTGATAAGATTATTTGTTCTTTTTCTTTTAGGGTTTCAGTAATGTAACGTTCGGCATTGGCTAAGGTTTGTTTACGGTTGTAGCCGTAGCTATCTCTGAGCAGCGACACTTGTCCTTTAGGAATTTCAATATAGTAGCCAAAAACACGGTTATAGCCGATTTTGAGTTTTTTGATTCCCGTGCGCTCGCGCTCTTCTTCTTCGAATGATTTTAAAAATTCCTTTATGTTCAAACGAATATCTTTCAGCTCATCTAAGTCTTTATTATAGCCATGCTTAAACATATTACCTTCTTTGATAGTAAGCGGTTGTTCATCGAGCAAAGCTTTTTTAAGCAGTTTATACAAAGCTTCTAATGCATCGATCGATGCACTTAAGAAACGACTATACTTTAAATTAATATCGGCGAGCAAATTTTTAAACGCAGGAAGTACTTCAAGGCTCTTTCTAAGTTGCAGCAAATCTTTTCCATTAGTATTTCCATAGGCGATACGTGCCACGATACGTTCTAAATCATAGACATGTTTTAATAAGTCACGAAGGTCGTTTTTAATTAAAAACTCCTTGTTTAGTTCATCGACAAAATCATACCGTGTCTCAAGAATATCCTTGTTGATGATCGGGCGCAGCAGTTGTTTTTTTAACATTCGGCTTCCCATCGCGGTAGTGGTTTTATTTAATAACCAAAACAAAGAACCGTTTTCTTGGTTTTGGCG
>SKGE01000044.1 GCA_007117625.1 Candidatus Izemoplasma sp.
ATGGAAACGAAACGCAATGTCGCGGTTGAAGATTTATCGATGCAACTTTACAAAGATGCTTTAAACTTATCGGATAGTAAACGTATCATGGATATTAAACAGCGTTTAGAAAGCCAGCGAAAATGGAGTGTTTCGAAGTTTATCCATACGTTTCAGCTCGAGCTTTTGTCAAACGTTAAAGTCTGGATGTTAACACCTGAGGTAGTATCGGAAATTATACCGCTTAACTTTGCGATGTTTGACCTTGTCGTTTTTGATGAGGCCTCACAGATGTTTGTCGAAAAAGCTATTCCAACGATTTATCGTGCAAAAAAAGTTGTCATCGCAGGCGATACGAAACAGTTGCGTCCTTCATCCCTTGGCATCGGACGTATTGCCCAAGATGAAGACCTTGAAGACGATACCGATATTGATATCACTATTGATGCGGAAAGTCTCCTTGATTTAGCAAGATACCGTTATAAAGAAACCTTATTAAACTATCACTACCGAGCGAAATATGAAGAACTAATCGCCTTTTCTAACCATGCTTTTTATGATGGAAAACTACTTGTATCACCAAACCAAGTCAATCCGAAGAAACCACCGATTGAATACTTTGTATGTGAAGATGGATTATGGGAAAACCGCAAAAATCATGCGGAAGCTTTGAAGGTGATTGAAATTCTTAAAAAAGTTTTGCGCCAAAAAGATCAATCTGAGACGGTAGGAATCATCACCTTCAATGCGCAACAACGCGATTTAATCGAAGATATGCTCGATGAGGTTATTTTTGCTAGTGGGGTTCACAGCAAACGTATCGAAAAAGAACTCAACCGTTTAGAAGATGGCGAAGATCGCAGTATTTTTATTAAAAATATTGAAAACGTTCAAGGAGACGAGCGCGATATTATTATCTTTTCAACTGCCTATGCAAAAAATCAAGAAGGTCGCTTTTTAAGACAGTTTGGTTGGCTGAACAATGCTGGTGGTGAGAACCGGTTAAATGTAGCAATCTCTAGAGCAAAGAAAAAAATCTTCTTAGTGACCTCGTTTTATCCGAATCAGCTCCATGTCGAGGATTTGAAAAGCCGTGGTCCGAAACTGTTGAAAAAGTATTTAGAGTATGGCTACAACATTTCAAAAAAGGATTCAAGTGGAGCAGCACGTGTTTTAGAAAGCTTACATGAAATGGATTTAACGTTTGAAAATGTTCAGTTAAATACCATGCAAAATTCGGTGTTCGAACGTCTACAAAAAGAACCTTGGGATATTCAATCTAATATCGGTATTGGAGCTTATAAAATTGACTTTGGTGTGAAATTTGAGACCGACAAAGATTATAAAGTTGCGATTCTTTGTGATATTAAAAGCTCTGAGTCAGTTCCTCGAGATTTTGTCTTTCATCAAGAGAAGTTTTTAGAAGCCCGTGGGTGGCAAGTCTACCGTATTTTTGCACCATCGTGGTATAAGGATAGTAATGCTGTGATGCGTGATTTAAGGAAGTTTGTAAAAGCTATATAAGCTCTAGACTAATAAAGCCTAGTCCCTTTGAACTAGGCTTTTTGTATCGTTTTTTTGTTTGTATGGTTTAATCTTAAGAGCATCCATAAACCAATCAATATTAACGTAGCGATTAAAAGATACTCGGTGAAAGAGCCTTCGATAATGCGTCTAAACCCAGTCACGCGCCGGGTGGCATTGATCGAAGCATGAAAGAGTATCGTTAGTAAGAGATTGCGTGTTTTATCGTAAAGCCAAGTAAGGTAAAGATTAAACATAAAGAAACCGAGTAAAAAGGGAAGTATATCGATAAATGTTGCATTTCGGCTGCTCATAAAGAGTAGTGGTAGATGCCACGCTGCCCATAGGACACCGATGATGATTCCAATTGTTAGTGGTTGAAGTTTGAAGCGAAGTTTTTCTTGTAGGTAACCTCGCCAACCAATCTCTTCTAATCCACCAACAAAGATTGAATATAAAAATATCGGAATAAACATATACCATGCGGTGTCGAGCGAAAAGTTTATCTGGTGTTGCAATGTGTATTGAAAGACAAAAAACAACCCTAAAATGAGAGGTAAAAAAGTTGCAAATAACCAGTAGATATAGGAATCATTTGATTTGATGAGCGATGTTATAAAAGTTTGTTGGGTCGTCTTATCCTCTTTAATAAAGATTAAGTAAAGTGCAAAAAAAGTGGGACTGATGCCACCGATAGAGTAGAGAAAAATACCACCAATGTGATAAAAACCAATGATGTTGTTTCTGAGTAAATACAAGAGGAGGCCATGGGTGATAAATGTTACTGTGAAGGTGAAGATTAAAAATAATCGGATTCGTTTCATAAGCACGCTTCCTTTTGTACTGTCGTATGTGTCAATTATAAACGATGACAATCAAAAAAACTAAACATATGAATTTGATGACAAATGTCACTATTCGAAAGCTTTGAAGTTTGCTATGCTTAAGACGAGGTGATTTGATGATAGTAGAAATGAAAAATGTTATTAAGCGTTATAAAGGAGAAAGATTGGCATTAGATTATTTAACACTCGATGTCAAAAAAGGTGAAGTGGTTGGATTACTCGGTCCAAAT
>SKGE01000013.1 GCA_007117625.1 Candidatus Izemoplasma sp.
AGCATTGGAGTTCAGACGATTGTTTACACGGATATTGAAAAAGATGGGATGCTCAGTGGACCAAACTTTGAAGATTATGAAGCACTCGTGCAAAAAACAAATCTAGAAATCATTGCCTCAGGCGGTGTTACAACGTTAAGTGATCTAATAAGACTTAAAAAAATCGGTGTGCACGGTGCGATTATAGGCAAAGCGCTTTACGAAAGAAAAATCGATTTAAAGGAGGCACTCTTATGCTTGCAAGACGCATCATCCCTTGTCTAGATGTTAAAGATGGAAGAGTCGTTAAGGGACAAAAATTTGAAGCGATTAAAGATGTGAATGACCCTGCAACACTTGGAAAAATTTATAGCGAAGAAGGTGCCGACGAACTTGTTTTTTACGACATTACAGCCTCGAGTGAAGCGCGGGCTATATCTCTTGAGTTTGTCGAACGCGTCGCCGCAACCCTACAAATTCCTTTCTGTGTTGGGGGTGGCGTTAAAACACTTGAAGATTTTGAACGTATTCTTCGTAAAGGGGCTGACAAGATTTCGATCAATACTGCGGCTGTAAAAAATAAAAATTTAATTGAAGAAGCGGCTTTGGTATATGGCTCTCAATGTGTTGTACTATCAATTGATGCCAAACGTAATAAAGAAGGCTCATGGTCGGTTTACTTAAACGGTGGTCGAGAGAAAACATCTCTTGATGCGATTGAGTGGGCAAAAGAAGGTGTATCACTCGGTGCTGGAGAACTTGTTATTAATAGCATGGATGAAGATGGGATGAAAAACGGGTATGATATTGAACTCTTAAAAAAAATAACCGAAGCCGTCAATGTTCCTGTGATTGCCTCTGGTGGTGCTGGAAATATGAGCCATTTTTATGAAGTGATTGAAAAAGCCAATGTTGACGGTATATTAGCCGCAAGTGTCTTTCATTTTGGAGAAATACCTATTCGTGATTTAAAAAAATATTTAATTAATCAAGGTATTCCAATGCGAAACTAAGGAGGTTTCTTATGTTAAACAAAGATTTTGCAATAGAAGATTTAGTCTTCAATCATGACGGGTTAATCCCCGTTGTGGTACAAGATGTGTTTTCAAATGCGGTATTAATGTTAGCTTACATGAATCAAGAAGCTTTATTAAAAACAATTAAAGAAAAACAAGCCTACTACTATAGTCGTAAACGTCAAAGGCTTTGGAAAAAAGGTGAAACCTCAGGACATGTTCAAAGAGTGTACGGATTGGATTATGATTGCGATGCTGATACATTGTTAATGAAAGTTAAGCAAACCGGCGTTGCTTGTCATAAAAATAAAGTGAGTTGCTTTCATCATTCAATCTTATCGAACGAACCTAGTAGAGAAGACATTTTAGCTACTTTATATAGCCTTATCAAAGAACGCAAAATAAACCCGAAAGCGGATTCTTACACCAACTATCTATTTGATAAAGGACTTGATAAAATCCTAAAAAAAGTTGGGGAAGAATCGAGCGAAGTTATCATTGCTTCTAAAAACAAATCAGAATCTGAAATGGTTTATGAAATCAGCGATCTTTTCTACCATATATTAGTATTAATGGTTAATGAAAATCTAGAGTTAGATGCTATTTTCGAAGAACTTTCAAAAAGGAGGAAATAACATGAAATTCCCTTTTATCGACCATCACGTTCATACCAACTTTTCTCCAGATGCAGACCCTGAAGCAACGATGAAAAGCTATATCAATAAAGCAAAAGCGCTTGGACGTCGCGGAATCATTTTCACGGATCACGTCGATATCGATACGCCTGTTGAACTCTTTTATGAATACCCTGATTATAAGGATTATAAAACAAAAATAGATTTTTTAAATGACCCTGACTTTTTCGTGGGTATGGGTGTAGAAATTGGCTACTTTGATACGATTAAAACAAAGCTTGATCACTTTATAAATGCACATCCTTTCGACTTTGTCATTAGCTCGATACATATAGGTGATGGACTAGATTTTTATAACAACGACTTCTTTATTGGAAAATCACAGAAAGAAGCTTACCAAAGATATTTTGAAATTGTTCTTGAAATGGTTGAGAATTTTAACAACTATGACGTCGTCGGACATCTTGATTATATTATTCGTTACGGAGACTATACCAATAAAACTTATAACTACAACGATTATAAAGCGTTGATTGATAAGATACTAAAAGCGATTATAAAAAACGATAAAGGGATTGAAATTAACACCTCTGGATTTCGTTACGGTCTTGGTGTTATACACCCCAATGTAACATTATTAAAACGTTACAAGGCGCTCGGTGGAAAAATCATTACACTCGGTTCAGATGCGCACAAAGTACATGATTTTGAAGCAGATTTTGATCGCGCGATTGCTTTACTGAAAGATGCTGGTTTTTCTGAAATCGCTGTTTTTAAAAATCGCAAAGCAACCTTTTATGAAATTTAAAATAAAGTTACTCATGTCTAAAACGTAATGACTTCGAGATTTGACTTAATTCTATAACATAATGAATTTGTTACTTTTAACATAGTGTTCAGCAAACATTTTTGAAC
>SKGE01000035.1 GCA_007117625.1 Candidatus Izemoplasma sp.
CTAGTGGGAAGTGAATCGTCACATCAAAGCTATCTTTTGTGACGTGCTCTGAGAAATCACTATCGATCGCTAAACTTGTTTTCATTCGGTTTAACATCTTTTCAAAGTATTCATCAATTGGAATGATGGTTTTAGGAAGATAAATCCCTTGATCGTGAATGAACTCAGTACCATCTAAAATACCGTTCCCATCGATGACTGCGGTAAGATAGTTTTGTGCTTCTTGCGCATCTTTCCGCTTGTGATGGGGGTATTTCTTTTCTTTTGGCGCATACAAGTAATAAAGCTCTCGTGCGGCATTGATATCCGCGGTCGCATCGTAATAGCTTTGCATGAAATCCATGCCTTTTTTTAAGTCTTTATACTTCGTATCAGATAAATAAAGCATCGCAAGGTGATACTTCGCCTTAATCAATCCATAATCTTGCGCTTCAATTAAAAATTGATGTGTCGCTTTACTATTTTTAAAGGTATGCTTATCAAAAGTTGCGAGCAATGGCTCTAAACCATCAAACTTGTCGTAATGGTAATAGTTATAAAACATCAATGATGCTTTCTTACGGTCTTCATAGCTAGGGTCATAACTGCCTTTGTATAAATACCCTAACGGCTTATAAGCTAGTGCGTAATGTAATTTTACCGCTTTTAGTAAAAACTTTTCAGCCAGCCCATAATCGCCTTGTTCGATCTTCATCATGCCAAGCCGATATAAGGCTTGGGGATGGTTTTTAGAGGCGGCTTGCTTAAACCATTTTTCAGCTTCTTGCGGGTCTTTCACGATATCATTACCTTCTAAAAAGCACATTCCGAGTTCGAACTGTGCATCTTTTTTACCTTTTTGAGCATACTTTTTCAGTTGGTTGATATCCATAAAACCCCTCCACAAACACACTCATATTTTACACTACTTAAGGCTTTTACACAATTGAACAATAAAAAAACGTGAATGGTAATGCCAAAAAACAATAAATTTGATATAGTATAATCAAAGAGGTGATTCGATGAACCGTTTAAATATCATAACACTCGGTGTTAAAGACATGAAAAAAAGCATGCACTTTTACAAAAGTTTAGGATTTAAAACGAACCATACTGAAGATTCACCACCAGATATTATCTTTTTTCACAATGAAGGAACGAAACTATCCCTGTATCCACTTGATGCCTTAGCGGTCGATATTAGTTTAGAAAACCCCCCGAAAAAATCAAGGGGCTTCACTGGTATCACCATCGCCTATAATGTCAAAGAAAAAGAAACTGTTGATCAGGTTCTTAGTGAAGTCGAAAAACATGGCGGTAAAGTATTAAAACCAGCCGAACAAGTTTTTTGGGGTGGGTATAGCGGCTATTTTGAAGACCCAGATGGGTATGTTTTCGAAGTTGCTTATAGTGAAAACTTCAAGTTTGATAAACAGAATATGTTGCTGTTTGATGAGTAAAAAAAGCCTAAAACTAGGCTTTTTCTTTTGGCGAATAGATTTTAACACAATTTCTACCCGCATTTTTTGCTTCGTAAAGCGCTACATCCGCGTCTTTATAACTCGCTTCGAAACCATCTTTTTGATTGGATAATTCAGCGATGCCAATACTAATCGTGATTGATAACTTTGTACCATGATACGCAAACGCTGTTGCGGAGACAAGTTTTCTTAGACGTTCTGCAAGTACCTTCGCACCATCAACTTCCGTATGTGAAAGCAAAAACATAAACTCTTCGCCACCCCAGCGACAGACCGTATCCGATTCCCGCACACTTTTTCTAAAAACCTGTGCGAGTTCTTTTAAAATAAAGTCACCAGCATCATGCCCATAGCTATCGTTCAATGCTTTAAAGTGATCAATATCGACCATCAACAACGAAGCGATATGCTTGTATCGGCGATTAATCGATGCTTCATATATCACTTGTTTATCAAAATGTCTGCGATTTGGCAACCCTGTTAAAGGGTCAATCGTCGATAAAACTTCTAGTTCTTTATTTTTTTCGGTTAGCATTTCATTATAAATAAAATCTTTAGCCGCATATTTATAAAAAACCGAAGAAGCAAACAAGACGGCAATAAAGATAATAACACCATTAATAATATGAGTTCTTAAAATATCGCTATCTTCTTGAAAAGCTACTACACCAATCACGAATATGGCAAACGGAACCCCATATAAATAGAGATGGTGGTAAGGCTTCACATAAATCAAAAGCCCAAAGGAAAGCATATAAATTGTGAAAATCGTCACATGACCATGCGTGACTTGATCAAACAGGGCAATGACTGATGCAATAATTAAAATCAAAAACACAGCATGAAGCGGTACCCGTTTTAAAAACGGTGCTTTATCAATATCGTGATCTCTTAACATAAATAACGTCACGAGCAACGCCAAACACACAAAGGTTAAAACCGAATGTAATATATATGAAATAAATACCAAATCATGGGCTTGCTCGATGAGCCGCACACGCTCAACATAAAGCAAGAAAGGGACTTCAATTAAGACCACCGCAATGAGTAAGAAACGGAGTCTTACAAGGCTAATTTTTGTGAGATGTTTTTCCATTAAATCGCATCAATCGCTGCGATGCGTTCTGACACCGGAGGATGAGAGTAATGCAAAAGTACCATCATTGGATGCGGTGTTAACTGCGAGAAGTTTTCTCTTGATAGCACAACCAGCGCTGATTGCATCGCCTTTTTATCCGTATATTTCGCCGCAAATGCATCGGCTTTATATTCAGCCTTACGTGATAAGACATTGCTAAAGATTCCAATCAATATATTTACAGGACTAAGCAACAACATAAACACAAACAACATAAACCCAAAATGCACGCGCTCAAGTCCAAACGCTTCATGGAAAATAGCAATTTCTAAGAATCCATAAAACAGTCCTAAGAATACCCCCAACGTAATCATGCTAAAGAAAATACTACGAATTACATCTTTATGCTTCGCATGACCAATTTCATGCGCTAAAACAGCTAAAACCTCATCGTCATCCATCTTATCGAGCAAGGTATCAAACAGCACGACATTTTTAAACTTCCCAAACCCTGAGAAAAACGCATTTAACTTACTCGAACGCTTTGAAGCATCCATGACATGAATTTTTTTAATTTCATAATTTTGTGATTTCGCAAACGCTTCAATGCGTGCTTTAAGATCACCATCTTCAAGCGGTTTTAAGGTATTAAAAAGGGGCAACCAAATTGTCGTATAGGTCACATTGATAAACAAGAAAATCACCATTAACGCCGAAAACGAAATCGGCAAGAAGAGTGCTCCTGTGTTTTCATAGATCGCTGTCAATAAGTAAATAATCAACCCACCAAATAGAAGTGTCATGATTAAAGCCTTAATCTGATCGGTAAAGAACGTTTTTTTCGTCGAACGATTAAACCCATAGCGTTCTTCAATCGAAAACGTATTGTAATAGTTAAACGGCAACTTAAAGACAAAACTAATTCCAAACAATATCCCGATAAAGAAAAGTGTCTCGAAATAGACCGAATCAATCGTCATCGTCCATTCAGCAATCGCGCGATACCCACCGAAGATTAACATCAATAGTACAAAGACTACCGAAATTAAACTAATAATGAACTGAATCCGTGATTTTTCACTCGAATACTTTAACCATTTCTCGTAAGTATCCTTGTCATAAACTTCTTTAACATTTTCAGGAACCGGTAAAAAACGCGCCTTATCATTTAATCTAGACGCCACCATTTGCAGTACTTCATGCAATACAATTAAACCAATAATAATCCAAAAAATAACTTCAGCCATAAAAACCTCCCGTACTTAAAATCTATTTTGCTTGATTTGTAAAAACCCGTACGACAATATACAACCAACTCAATAAAAACAACATCCAAAAGACCCATAAAAAATCCTCAAATGTATGCGCAAGATAAACACCGATAATAATGCCCAGCGAAATCAAACAAAGTTTTAACATACCATAATCAAACACATTGAATCGCTGCGTCGATTTTAGCACAAACTGAATCCAAGTTTTCATCAAATCACCTCTACCCTTATTGTACATGATTTCACAAAAAAAGTGTGCAGAAATTTCTGCACACTACCATACGCGACGGTCATCATCGTCGTCATCATCAATGATCTCAATATAATCAAACGGATCCTCATCTGGGTTAAATTGCTTACGCTCTTGCGCATACGGATCATACGGATCATTAAACCCTTGGCTACGACCGCTATAGTAACGATTTGGATTGAGCAAAGAAGCGAGGATAAACCCACTAGCCAAACCACCTAAATGCGCAGACGTACTAATGTTTGGTACGATAAATGTGAACACAACATTAATCAAAATTAAACTGCGAATACTTGAAATATCTCTAGGACTAAACCAATCTCTTTTATAAATCGTTAAATAAAGCAGTGTTCCAAGTACCCCATAGATAGCACCACTTGCCCCAACACCAAACGACGCTTGTCGGGTAATTAAAATATCATACCCATAAACCACAATACTTGCGCCAATCCCTGATAAAAAATAAATCAAGGCAAACTTCTTCGGACCAATCATTCGCTCAAGCGCAGAACTAATCAAAAACAAACCGAATCCGGTATTAAAAATAAAATGCATAATATCGGCATGCAAAAACATCACCGTAAAAAAACGCCAAAACTCATTGTTGTTATAAACACGTGCTGTATCTAATGCGCCAAACTCTCTCAATGTTTGGACGCGAATCACAGGGTCTGAAGAAAGTCCCCCAGATAACGAGGTAATTAAAAAGACAAGTGAGACTAAAATAATCAACGTCCCGGTGACAGGGGTTGATTTCATAAACCCTTTAAAACCACTACTTTGCTCTAATATCATCTAAATCAATCCTTTCGGTGCATAGATTATTAACGGCACTTCCATCTCTTCATCGGAGAGACCTGCATGGTGAGCTTTAAAAGCATCGCTTTCATCAAACGTTAAGCCAAAGTATTTATCACCTTTAGCAACTGCCATATAATCACCAAGCACTAAGTCGATTAAAGGATGCTTTTGTCCATAGCCTAACAAGCCCATTTTAATAATCATATCACTTTTATAAAGCGTAAAATCATCGCCATAATATTCGTTAAAACGCCGTTCAAAAAGATCTTCCTTACCCGGTTTTACAAAAAACGCACACGCCCTAGGTTCAATCGCCGGGTTTGCCCGCAACAACTCAGTAAAGTTTTTATGTCTAAACACTGGGACAGGCGTCACATCAACTAACCCGTGATCTGCCGTAATCAGCACAAGCGTATCATCATTTAATGCTTTCACAAAATCAGTGATTGTTTGATTCAAAGCTCGCACCAACCGTTTTGTCTCTTCTGCTTCAACCCCATAAAAGTGTTCGGTCTTATCGGGTTCAGTAGAATACACATAGGCAAGTGACTTATGCCTTACGGACTGATACTTCATATAACGCTTAAGCCCATCGCTTAAAGTGTCATACCCATCTTTATCGATCGGCTTCGGAAAGAAGTAGTGTGTTGCAACCTCAGGATGCACAGATTGAATACGGTCAAGCGCTCTTTTATAAGTAAACCGGCTTTTAAGACTAGGGTCAACTACCTTTTTTGAATGATAGAAATCTTCATCTAAAAACACCGCATAATGCGTATCGACATCTTCAAGATACTGTTGCCAGCCAACATGGCCACTCTCATAAGGTGTTAACCCAGATAAGAGCGCTGTGGTTGCGGCAACGGTCGTTGAAGGAAACGTTGAATCAAGCGTATCAACAAGATATTGCTTTAAGAACGCATCATCCTCTAAATGTTCTAACAAATTCATCCCAAAACCATCTAACACAATTAATACCGTATGTTTATAACTACCGAGCAATCGTTCAATCACAGGGAGTGAGGGATGCTCTGTCGCTAAATTATAGTGTCTTAAAAAGGTCGCCGGAATATTTACAATCGATTTTGTATAGTTTGGTTTCATCATCTCACCTGCATTCGTTACACATAGTGTATATAGAAAACAGTTTTTTTTCAAGAAAAACAGCCCACGACTAACGATTAAAATAAAGAAATGCTATAATATTTGAGAAGGAGGGATACCATGATTAATTTCACGTATCATAACCCAACAAAAATCGTTTTTGGGAAAGACCAACTCGATCAACTCGAAACACTACTCGCGCCCTATCAAAACAAAAACATCTTGCTGGTATACGGCAAAAGCTCAATCAAAAAACTCGGCATTTATGACCGTGTTTTAAAAATTGTACAGCGTCTAAACATCACCGTCTATGAAGAAGCTAATGTCCGTGCGAACCCAAGTATGGAAAGCGTTTATAGTGGTAGACAGACATGCATCGATGAAAACATCGAGTTTGTTTTAGCCGTTGGAGGCGGTTCGGTACTCGATGCCGCTAAAGCCATTGCCTTTGCAGCAACGCTTAAAAAAGAAGAAGTGTGGGATGTCTTCTTACAAAAAGCACAAGCTACAAGCGCCATTCCCATTGGTACCGTATTAACATTAGCCGCAACCGGAAGTGAATCAAACGGTAATACCGTCATCACCAACGATGCGACTGATGAAAAAAGAAGCGTCGCCTATCCGTTTTTGTTTCCAGTATTTTCTATCATTGATCCAAGCTACACCCAATCGGTGAGTGAACACTACACCATCGCCGGCTGCACCGACATCATCATGCATATTTTCGAACAGTATTTTTCAAACACATTACGTACGGAAACGTCAGATTATATGAGTGCTGGGATCATCAAAAGCGTTATCGAAAACACCCATCGGTTAAAAACTAACCAAGATGATTATGAAACCCGTGCCAACATCAGTTGGGCCGCAACCCTCGGGCTTAACTGGATCTTACAACAAGGCAAAATTGGTGACTGGGCAACCCATCGTTTATCGTACCCAATCACACAACGCTTCGGCACCACGCATGGCTTTGCGCTCACAACCATCTTTCCAGCCTGGTTAACCATCGCTTTAAAATACAACAAGGAAACGATGGAACGTCGCTTGAGCTTTATCGGAAAAGAACTCTTTAATATCGAGTCACCGCCGCAAGTCATCGAACAAATCCGTGCGATGTTTAAGTCGTTCGGAGCGCCGACAAGCTTTGAAGAAGCTGGTATTACCCTCGACCAAAACAGCTTAGATTTAATGGTCGATAACGCCTTAGCCTTAGGCAACGTTGGTACCGTGGTAAGCATCGATAGATCAATCGCTAAGGAACTTTTCAGTCAAGCATTAACGTAACCCGTGATTGTATAAAAAAGCGCACTATGTTACACTTAAATTAGATAAAATCAAAGGAGGATACACATGGATCAATATCATGAACCCGTACAAGAACTTGATGATGACACGAGAGATATCACCCGTGCGATAAAAAGCTTAATGGAAGAATTTGAAGCAGTTGATTGGTACAATCAACGCATGTCTGTAACAAAAGACAAAGAACTCTATGAAATCTTAAAACACAACCGTGACGAAGAACTCGAACACGCCGCAATGGCACTCGAGTGGTTAAGGAGAAAGCTTCCAGTACTCGACGAAGAACTTCGTGAAAATCTATTCAAAGAAGGACCAATCACAGGCCATCACGGACACGGTAGTGATGAAGCACCTTCAAAAAGTCTTAAAATCGGAAACCTAAAAAAATAGGAGGATAGCTATGGATCTTTTTAAACAACATCTCGCACCCATCGCAGATGAAGCATGGGAAGAAATTAATGAAACCGCAGAAAAAGTCTTAACCACAACGCTTTCAGCGCGTAAAGTCTTACGTGTAGAAGGACCGCTCGGCTTAGAAACCCCAGCGATTCCATCCGGAACGTTAGAACTTGTTGAACAAAACAAAGGCTCTGAAGTAAGTGCTGGTTTATATAACGTCGACCGTTTACTCGAGTCTCGCATTACTTTTAGCTTATCGCGTTGGGAACTCGATAATGTGTTACGCGGAAAAAAAGATGTCGACTTAGACATTTTAGAAGACGCTGTTGAAAAACTCGCACTTTACGAAGAAAATACGATCTATAACGGAAATAAAAAAGCCAATATAAAAGGGCTAGTTGACTTTGCAGAGCACAAATTATCAATGACAGACGATGTCAACGAAAACCTCCAAGCCATCGCCGAAGGACTACTTAAACTTCAAGACGCTTACACCGAAAAACCATATATGTTAGTCGTTGGCGATGACGTATTCAAAATCATCAACCAAGTATATGATGGTAAACTCCTTGTCGATGCGATTGAAACCTTAATTGAAGGTAAAGTCGTTCACTCAAAAGTTTTAAAAGGTGCCTTACTATTACCCTATGACCATGACGATTTAGAACTGACCATCGGTCAAGACTACACGATTGGTTATGAAGCACACGACAACGAAAATGTGAAACTTTTCATCATGAACGCATTCACCTTCCGCGTCTTAGATGAAAGCCTCATCGTTTATTACAAATACTATAAGAAGTAACACCAAAAGGTGCTTTTTTAGCACCTTTTCTTTTGAGGAGGTTTCCCATGGATTATGAACATAAGTACCTAAAACTGTTAAGCCGAGAATTTCCGAATGTCCAAGCCGCTAGCACAGAATATATAAACTTAAACGCCATCATCAACTTACCTAAAGGCACCGAACACTTTATCACAGACATCCACGGTGAATATGATGCCTTTAACCATTTTTTAAAAAACGCCTCAGGAATCATCCGTGAGAAAATTGATGGCCTATTTAAAACACTCAGCGAATCTGAACGCAATCGCTTGGCTTTTTTCATCTATTACCCAACCGATATGTTATCCAAGTACCAAAACCGTTTATCGAAAGAGGCCTACCATAAATTACTCAGAGAATTGTTAGGTCACATGGTCGAACTTGCGAAAGTACTCGCCACAAAATATACCAAAAGCCATGTCAGAAAAACCCTCCCTAAAGAGTTTTCATACATTATTCAAGAACTCATCTATGAATCTGCGGCGCATGAAGATAAAGAGCGCTACTATAAAGCAATCCTTGATGCAATTTTTGAAATGCAACGTGAAAGTAAATTCATTTTACAGCTCAGCCGCTTCATTAGAAAACTCGCGATCGACCGCGTCCATGTTATCGGAGATATTTTTGACCGCGGACCGAGCCCCCATTTAGTGATGGAAAAACTCACCAAAATGAAACATGTCGACATCCAATGGGGCAACCACGACATCATCTGGATGGGTGCTGCAAGTGGGTCTGAAGTCTGCGTCGCAAACGTCATTCGCATCGCTGCAAGGTACAACAACCTCGCCTGTTTAGAAGACGGCTACGGCATCAACTTACTGCCGCTTGCTCGTTTTGCCAGCAAAACATATGAAGACGACCCATGTCTTTTATTTATGCCAAAAGCCGACGCCAATACCACCTTCGATGAAGACGAACGTCGCTTCGTCGCAAAGATGCACAAAGCAATGAGCGTGATTCAGTTTAAACTCGAACGCGATGTGATCTTAAGAAACCCATCATTTAAGTTAAACAACCGTCTCCTTTTAGACAAAATCAATCCTAACGATAACACTGTTACTATCGCAGATAAAACCTATAAAATGACTGACAACAGCTTTCCAACCGTGAACTTTGACAACGACCCATATGCCTTAACCGTCCTAGAACGTGAAGTCATTAAACACTTAACCCACTTGTTCAAACACAATGAGATGTTACAAAAACACGTCAAATATCTTTTCCAAAAAGGAA
>SKGE01000046.1 GCA_007117625.1 Candidatus Izemoplasma sp.
AAAGCTGCAACAGGGGATTCATTTAAAGATTTAACACGGATCGCAAATATAAATGCCACTTTATGGAGTGAACTGTTTTTAGAAAACACTTCTGCTTTACTCAAAAGTTTAGAAACCTTTATAAACGAACTTAATCTCTTTAAAGTATTTTTAGAAGACCAAAATCGTGAGAAAATTATCACGTATTTAAATCAAGCAAAGAAACGACGTGAATCTTATGATTAAGATAAAAATACCAGAGTATACGATTACCCTAACAGACAATAATCTAAAGATGCTTGCTAGTTTACTAAAATCTCACTATCGGGGCGAAAAACTGTATATCATTACAGATGAGAATGTCGCAAATCTTTATAAAAATAAAGTATCTGAAGTCTTGTCTAATTTTACCTGTCACTTTACGATTATCCCGCCTGGTGAAACCTCAAAAAGTCTTACGCAGTACCATTGTGTTGTTAAAAAGCTTCTGCGTGCTGGCATGAAACGTGATGATTTTATCGTCGCACTTGGTGGCGGTGTGGTCGGCGATTTAGCAGGGTTCGTAGCCTCAACACTGTTTCGAGGTGTTAAATTTGCACACGTTCCGACAACGTTATTAGCCCAAGTGGATAGTAGTATTGGCGGTAAAGTTGCCATTGATTTAGCAGAAGGTAAAAACTTACTCGGTGCTTTTTACAATCCTACGTTTGTCTTTATCGACACAGTCTTTCTAAATACGCTAACCGAAAGAGAACTTCGTAATGGCGTCGCCGAAATGATTAAGGCAGGTTTGATTAAAGATTCATCCCTCTATAAGAAACTTAAACAACAAGTACCTCTAGATACTTCAATACTAGCGCAAGCCATTGAGGTGAAACGTCATTTTATTTTAAAAGATCCGTTTGATCAATTTGAACGGATGTTGTTAAACTTTGGACACACATTCGGCCATGCTATTGAAAAAGTGCATCATTATCAGACCTATAAACATGGCGAAGCAATAAGTTACGGGATGCTTATCGCACTTGAAATAGGAATCAAACTTGGTTTAACACCAAGACCTTTATACGATGAAATAAAAGAGCTTTTACTCAGCTATAACCTTGTTAAAGAGCCTTTTCTTCAAAAAGAAGCCTATCTCACTGCAATTTCAAACGATAAAAAAGCTTTATCTAGTGGTTTTCACTTTATTTTATTAAAAAATATCGGAGAAGCTATTATACATCCATTGAAAGTGAGTGATTTAGCGTGAAAATAAAAGTATATCCGAGTGTACTTACAGGTACGATCGATGCTGTACCTTCAAAATCACTTTCACATCGCGCCTTGATCGCGGCAGGTTTGGCAACTGGGAAAAGTCAATTATTTAAGTTACTTGAAGCTGAAGATATTAAAGCGACTAAAAATGCTTTGCTAACGCTTGGAGTAAAGCTTAACAAAACATCCATTACAGGTGGAAACTTGCATGTCAATCACGATGTCATCGATGCGAAAGAATCAGGCTCAACATTGCGATTTATGATTCCTATTGCTTTATTACTATCTCAAGCTGTAACATTTATTGGTCACGGAAAGCTTCCTGAGCGTCCTTTAGGAGTTTATGAAGACTTATTTTTAGAAGCATTTCATTATAATAATCCTCCTAAAACATTGCCTTTAACGGTTAAAGGACCCCTTAAAGCCGGGACTTATAAGGTACGGGGGGATGTAAGTTCGCAGTTTATTAGTGGACTACTTTTTGCACTACCGCTCTGTCAAGGAAACTCTATAATCAAACTTACCTCTTCTTTACAATCAAAAGATTATGTTTCCATGACCATCGATGTTTTAAAGCGTGCTAACGTTACGATTATTGAAAATGATGAAGAATTTATCATACCCGGAAACCAATCATACCAACCATTTTCGATGACGATTGAAGGTGATTATTCACAAGCGGCGTTTTTTCTTGTAGCGGGATGCATCAGTCAAACCATCGCAGTTCGCAACTTAAGCAGTCAATCCAAACAAGGGGATCGCGCCATTGTAGATATCCTAAAGGCCATGAATGGTACGATTGTCTATGATGGTGACTTTACGTACCGAACTTCTCCGTCTCAAACCAAAGGAACACTCATTGATTTGAAAGATATACCGGATTTAGGACCCATTTTAATGGTGCTCGCTGCTTTAAGTGAAGGCACAACAAATTTTAAAAACACAGAGCGATTGAAACTTAAAGAATCCGATCGTTTAGAAGCGATGATAACAATCTTAAAACAATTTGGCGTTCCGATAACTTTAAAAAGCGATACATTATCAATTCAAGGCGTTGGTTCACTGAAAGGTAATCAAAGCTTTTCTGGGTACAATGATCACCGCATTGTCATGGCGTTAAGCATTGCAGCGCTTAAAGCGGATGGTCCGATTATTATCGAGGGCGCTGAAGCCATCAACAAGTCTTATCCAAGCTTTTTCGATGATTATAAGTCATTAGGTGGTACAATCGAAATTAATCAATGAAAGGTCGTGAGGTATGAATACCTATGGGAATTTATTCAAAGTAACGCTATATGGA
>SKGE01000003.1 GCA_007117625.1 Candidatus Izemoplasma sp.
AGAGGTGTTTTATGTATAAAGAGATATTAAAGAAAATTGGTGAGTATAAAAAAGTTGTTATTCACAGACATGTCAATCCTGATTTAGATGCGCTCGGTGCGCAACTTGGGCTAAAAGGAATAATAGAGAACAATTTTGAGGGGATTGAAGTAAAGGTCGTTGGCGATGAAAACACCTTGAACTTTATCGGTAAAATGGACAGTGTTGAGGATGCCTTTTACGAAGATGCTTTAGCGATTGTTGTTGATGTTGCAGTGAAGGCTTTAGTCAGTGATGAACGATATACCTTAACAAAAGAAGTTATGGTTATCGATCACCATCAAAATGATAGTGATATTGCTGATCATTTCTACCGTGACGCAAGTCATATTGCGGTATCTCAGTTATTAGCGGATATGTGTATGAAGGAAAACTTAAAAATAGATGAGGATACTGCGACGGCATTACTTGGTGGAATCATTACGGATTCTGGAAGGTTTTTATACCCTGCAACATCTTCGTTAACCTTTAAAGTGGTGTCGTATTTAGTTGATAAGGGTGCGAAGTTACAATACTTATACGATCAACTATACACAGAAGATTTAAGTTTTAAAAAGTTGAAAGGCTATTTTATCAATAATTTTAGAACTACGAAAAATCATGTAGCGTATATGAAAAACGCAAAAACGTTAAAAGATGAGTACAACGTTTCCACGTTTACGATTAGCCGCGGAATGGTAAATCAAATGAGTGGTATTGTCGGTATACCGATTTGGGCGAACTTTACCGAAGAAGATAACGGAAGTATCTTATGTGAGTTACGGAGTAAAAGACTTCCGATTGTTGATATAGCGAAAAAGTATGGTGGTGGCGGTCATGCCTTAGCCTGTGGATGTACTGTTCATAGCTGGAGTGAAACCGATGCCATACTAAAAGATTTAGATGCTTTATTAGAAGGAGATGCAGCGTAATGGATGTTGAAAAATTAACACAGATACATGAAAAAATAAAAAGTTACAAGAAAATTATTATAACACCTCACAGAAGACCCGATGGAGACTGTATAGGGACTGCTTTAGGACTTAAGGATATGATTATATCGACGTATCCAGATAAAGAGGTTTATGCAAGTGGTGAAGAAACCGATTATGTGAAATTTTTAGGGCGTTTAGATACGATTGAAGATGACGTGTATGAAGATGCACTTGTGATTGCAGTAGATACTGGATCAGAAGATAGAATTGCCGATCAACGATATAAAAATGGGGATTTTTTAATTAAAATCGATCATCATATTAACGTTAATCCGTATGGTGATTTAGAATATGTTGATACGTCACGTCCTGCGGCTGCATTAATTATTCTTGATTTATACAAACTTTTTAAAGATGAGTATGTTATAAGTAAAAAAGGTGCAATGGCATTATATACAGGCACCTTGACTGATACTGGACGCTTTAAATACCCAGGCGTTGATGGAGATACATTTAGAAATGTTGCCATGCTTTATGATATAGGACTTGATACAGAAACGGTGTATAGACACTTAGAAACACGTTCTGAAGCATTAATTCGTTTTAAAGGGTATGTGTTGCTCAACTATAAGAAAACCGACAATGGTGTTGTTTATATCGAGATTACACAAGATTTGATGGAATCGTATGGTGTTTCTGATGAGGAAGCTTCAAGCTTAGTCAATGAACTCGGTGTTTTTGAAGACGGTTTGATTTGGGTTTTACTTGCGGAGTATGAAGAAAAAATTGTTCGAGCAAGAATCCGTAGTAAAGGACCGAACATTAACGAAGTTGCCGGTGAGTTTGACGGTGGCGGTCATGCCCGAGCGAGTGGAGCTAATTTAGGCACTTGGGACCGAGCTGAAAAGCTTTTAGATGCACTCGATAAGCATTTAAAAGCGTATAAGGAACAACTTTAGTGTGAAAGGCTACTGAAAAAGTAGCCTTTTTTAATTGTTAAGATTTTGTTAAGTGCTGTTAAAAATAAGGGAATATAGATTAAAATGGTTTTTGGATAGAATCATGAGTTAGGAGAATGAAAATGCATATTTTAACCACGGTTCAAGTGGATTGGATGATGACCATATTTTTGGTTTTAGGTGGTTTAGGGATTTTTTTGTATGGACTTAACTTAATGGGAGATTCCTTGAAGCTTTTGGCGGGTGGAAAGTTGAAAGTGATGATTGAAAAGTCAACGAATACACCACTTAAAGGAATCTTTATGGGAATTATTATTACCGGTCTTTTACAATCGAGTTCTGGGACAACGGCTTTGACTGTAGGACTTGTAAGGGCGGGGTTAATGACTTTGCCTCAAGCCGTTGGTATTATTTTAGGTGCGAATATTGGTACTACCGTAACGAGTTTTTTAATAGGACTTGAGATTAAAAATTACGCATTGCCTATTATGGGTGTAGGAAGTATGCTTATTTTCTTTATACAATCGAAGAAGATGAAGCGTTTTGGCGGTGTTATGCTAGGGTTTGGGATGATTTTTTACGGGTTAGACCTTATGGGTGGTGCATTAAAGGTTTTCGCTGAGTTTCCAGCGTTTCAAGAGGCTTTGAGAAGCACGGAAAACAGTCCGATTCTTGGCGTTATTGTTGGCGCGGTATTAACGGCCGCAGTCCAATCGAGTACTGCAACAATCGGTATATTGCAAGAATTATACACTACAGGAGCAATGCCTTTAATTGGTGCGGTTGCTATTGTATTAGGAAGTAATATAGGTACAACTATTACAGCAATCTTAGCCGCTATTGGTGGAAGTGTTGCAGCTAAAAGAACGGCCGCGGCCCATGTTTTGTTTAATGTGACAGGAAGCGTTTTGTTTCTTATCTTAATTAGACCTTATAGCGCATGGATTTTGTTTTTACAAAACGCGTTGCTTGGTGGAAGCTCTGCCGCGATGACGATTAGTTTTGCGCATATTTTCTTTAACGTATTTAATACCTTTATTATGTACTTCTTTATTAAATATTTAGTCTCTATCAGTATGAAAATCATACCAGGCGATGATTTTATGGATACGATGGACGTTGTACCATTGCAAGATAAACTTATTGAAGAATCTCCGGCGTTAGCACTTGAAAATGCTAAAAATGTTATTAATGTTATGGGAAAAGTTGTTGCAAAGATGTATGATAATAGTGTCCTCTATTCATTTACTGATGACCGTAAGCTTGCTGAAGAGGGCAGAAATTTCGAGGAGATTGTCGATACGATTGATCAGAAAGTGCATGATTACTTAGTGAAGTTATCACTTGTTGATTTGGATAAGGATTTAGCCCATTTACAAGCCATTTATATTGATGCGATAAGAGATTATGAGCGGATTGCGGATCACTGCCAAAATCTATTTGAGTTTTTCGAGTACCGGTATGAGCATAAGCAGCTTTTAACAGAGGAAGCCAAACAAGATTTAGAGCATTTGTATCAAGTAGTTAATGAGACTATATTGATTACAATAGAAGCATTTAGTGAGCAAAGCAGACTTAAAGCAGAACGTATTTTGGAACTTGAAGACACGATTGATACACTTGTACGAAAGTATAGAAAACGCCACGTTCGAAGAATGAATGTTTGTGAAGATGAAAACTGTGATGATGAATTTTTTGTTGATATTTTATCAAACGTTGAACGCATTGGAGATCATTGTACAAACATAGCAGTAAATGTATTACATGAAAACTATTACCATGATATTGAGACTGAAGAAGCAACGAGTTTATCGTGAAAGGTAAGGAATCCATATGGCGAAGATTCTAATTATTGAAGATGAAATAAGTATAAGTAAAATGATAGCTTATGACTTAAAACAATTCGCGCACGAGGTTGTCATTGAAACCGATGGACTCATGGGTTACAAACGTGCAAAATCAGAAGCATTTGATGTCATTTTGCTCGATTTAATGCTGCCTTCGATGAATGGCATTGACATTTGTAAGAAGCTCCGTGCAAAAGAAAATCGTGCATATATTATTATGTTGACCGCAATGGACGATGAGATGCATAAGTTAGAAGGTTTTGATGTTGGAGCCGATGATTATGTCACAAAACCTTTTTCACCACGCGAACTTGCAGCGAGAATTCGTGCGGGACTTAGAAGAAATGTATTAAAAGATGAACCGAGTACCCTTGTATATAACGACATAACTTTAAATTTGACCAGCCATGAGGTTTACCGTCAAGATGAACAAGTTTTATTAACCTTAAAAGAGTTTGAACTATTAGTGTTTTTGGTCAAGCACCAAGGACAAGCTTTATCACGGGAACAACTGTTAACAAAATTATGGGGGTATAGTTATGATGGGGATACTCGAGTTGTTGATGTTCACATCTTTAAATTAAGAGAGAAACTCGATCCCAAGCAAGAGTTTATTAAGACAGTGCGCGGGATTGGCTATAAGCTTATGTAGAACTGCTAAAATTAGCAGTTCTTTTTTTAACACATATTAACGGTTATTTAACATAAGGTCAATTTGTATTTAATATAAGCATCTTATAATGGGTGTTGTAAAAAGAGGAGGAAATTAAATGAAAAAAATAATCGTATTATTAGTTCTTATAGCTATTGGATTTGTTACCTTAGGGTGTGGCAATGATGGATTTGATTCATCACAACGCCCATCTGTATATACCCGAGACACCACATCAGGAACACGTGATGGATTTATGAAAGGTATTGGATTTGGAGATGCAGCGGCTAATGATTCATTGTTAGTTGATGGGTTCGCAACAAGAGATAACAATGCAATTATGCAAGCGATGACCATTGATGAGTATGGTATTGGTTACATCTCACTCGCAAGCTTAAACGATACTGTAAAAGGTGTAAACTTCAACGGTGTTGAACCAACCGTAGAAAACGTCATTAATGACACCTATGACTTAAAACGGCCGTTTATGTACATGTTACGGGCGAATGATGATTGGGAAAGTCAAGAAATTAAAGAAATCGCACACGCCTTTATTGCATTTTTACACTCAATTGATGGTGGAGACATCATTAATGACCAAGGTGCTGTAGCATTACCATCTAATTACACATGGGAAAGCGTCCGCGATACGCATCCGATCTGTCAAGGAGATAATTCGGCATTAACACTTCGTTTTGGTGGCTCTGATTCTATCCAACGTATCGCGGAGGCCCTTAGTGCAGAGTTTTCACCTCGATGTGGAAACGTTGTTACAGAAAATGACCATACAGGAAGTGGAGATGCGTTCCGTAGAACACAAGGAGATCAAAAAGATCAAGTTGTAGGGAAACATATTGGGTACGCTTCACGTCCGTTTAGAGGCGATGAACTCAATACTCCTGATGATACAAGAGGTCAACTTGCTTGGGATGCAATCGTTGTTATAATTCACAAGGATAACCCGGTAGATTCTTTAACCGCAGAACAAATCAAAAGAATCTATTCAGGAGAATATGAAACGTGGGAAGATGTTATCGAATAACTCAACATCACAACTATAAAAAGCCCGTTAAACGGGCTTTTTGACTAGGAGGTTAATCATGTTAGACGTATGGAAAAAAACACAGAGAAATAATGAGAGACCAAGAATGTTAGGGCGAAACGATAAAATACTTTATAAGTTACTTTTGCTCATAACAATCATAAGTGCATCCTTCGTTATTTTGATTGCTGTATTTATCACATTAAGAGGAATACTGCCTTTTATAACCGATAATAGTGGATTAGGTAGTGTTGATTTATGGAACTTTTTCACAGATACTGTTTGGCTTCGCGGTCAGACGTTTGTTTCGACAGCTTATGGTGCAGGATTCTTAATTCTCAACACACTATATATTGTTTTTCTTTCACTACTGATATCATTTCCTATCAGTGTTTTTACAGCAGTGTTCATCGCTAAAATAGCCCCTGAAAAACTTGCTTACTTAATGAGAACCGCAGTAGAGATGATGGCTTCTATTCCTTCGATTGTCTATGGATTAGTAGGTGCTGGAGTGGTTCTACCAATCATTTATAATACAGCGAGATCACTAGGAACGCATAGCAGTGGTGGGAACAGTACACTAGCTGTTGTGATTGTTTTGGCCTTTATGAGTATTCCAACCATTACAGCGGTTAGTGAAGTATCGATACGTAATGTTGATGAAAATTTAGAAAAAGCATCGCTAGCACTTGGTGCTAGTAACATTCAAACCCAGTTTAAAGTGGTTTTAATCGCTGCAAAATCAGGTATTTTTGCAGGAGTTATATTAGCGGTTGGTCGTGCGCTAGGTGAAGCAACAGCGGTTTCACTGGTTGCTGGAAATAGTCGAAGCGGACCTAACTTTGGACTGTTTGATATAACGAGTACGATTACATCAACGATGTTACAGGGACTGAAAGAAACTCAAGGTATTGATTATGATATACGTTTTTCATTAGGGGTTTTATTAATGGTTGTTATCGTCATAACAAACGTTTTATTAAATCTTGTTAAACGAAAGGTGGGCAAGCTTCATGGGTAAACCGCAAAAAGTTAAAGATATTTTTATGAAGACAATCACCTATCTTGGTTCAGGATTTTCGTTGTTGTTTTTAACGATTACGATGATATTCATTTTTTCAAATGGATTTGGGCTGATCAGTTTTGGATTGTTTACAGGAGATTACCACGCTAAGTATTATGCAGGAAGACCTGCATCAGTTGAATGTGAGGGCTGTGAAGTTACTGATGAGCTAAAAGGATATTACTCATCGGTGTATGGCATCGCTTTATATGATGATTTTGATCGCGCTGGCAATGTTGTCATAAAAGTTTCTTATGTTCATGAAAACAGTCCATTGTTAAATATGTTAGATACAAACAATCCGAATCAAAGCATTTCTTTAAAGGTTGACGATGTTGTAACTAGGGTAGCGTTTTTCGACCAACCATCAGCTCTCACACGTAACGGAGCATCCATGATGATTCAAAGTATGGACCAGTCAACAGAGATTCGTGAACTTACTTTTTCTACCTTAGGCGGAGGCATTAGAGGATCCTTAATCACTACTTTATACTTGATTGGGATGTCATTAGCGCTAGCATTACCGATTGGAATCTTAACCGCGATTTACTTTTCTGAGTTCGCACCTGTAAACCGGTTAACTAATCTGCTCAGAAGTTTTATCGAAACGTTAACAGGAGTTCCATCCATTATATATGGTTTGCTTGGGATAACCTTATTTATTCCAATTACCGTTCGCTTAAACTTATCACAAGGTGCAAACTTATTCGCCGGAGCGATGACAATGGCTGTTATTTTGCTACCAGTCGTAATCCGAACAACAGAGGAAACGTTAAAATCAATCCCAAATAGCTACCGACATGCTTCATTAGCACTTGGAGCAAACTACACGCAAACCGTCAAGAAAGTTGTTTTACCCAATGCTTTACCTGGAATCATGACAGCTACTTTCTTAGCAGTTGGAAGGATTATCGGCGAATCAGCTGCACTTATTTTTGTTTTGGGGACAGCGGTTAAAGATACGGTGCGCGTGAATGAAAGCAGTACAACTTTAGCAGTGCATATTTGGACGGTGATGACTGATGAACCATCAAACATCGAACTGGCTAGTTCAATCGCGTTTATTATATTAATAATTGTATTGATTCTAAATATTGGAGTTAAATATATGTCTTATTTAATCAATAAAAAATTAAGAGGTGTTGTATGAGAAAAGAAAATGTCTTTAAAATAGAAAAATTAACCGTATATTATGGTGCAAGCAGCGCCTTGCAAAACGTTGACATCGATATTCCAGAAAAATCGATTACCGCTTTAATTGGTCCTTCAGGATGCGGAAAAAGCACTTTTTTAAGAACGCTTAACAGGATGAATGATCTGATTCCTGAATGTCGTATTACAGGGAATGTTTTACTCGATAACGAGAATTGTTATAAAAACGGATATGATATTATTGGCTTGAGGAAAAGAGTAGGGATGGTGTTTCAAAAGCCCAACCCGTTTCCAATGACGATTTATGATAATGTTGCTTATGGACCAAGATGTCAAGGGGTTAAAAATAAAGAACAAATAAAAAAAATAGTTATAGAAGCATTAGAACAAGCCGCTTTATATGATGAAGTAAAAGACCGTCTTGAAACCTCTGCACTTGCTTTATCTGGGGGTCAACAACAAAGATTATGTATCGCTCGAGCCCTTGCAATGAAACCAGAAGTACTGTTAATGGATGAGCCCACGAGTGCATTAGATCCGATAGCAACTTTGAAAATAGAAAATCTTATTGAGAAACTCAAAGAAGACTATAGTATTGTTATTGTGACACATTCCATGCAACAAGCTGCAAGAATTTCAGACTACACAGCATTCTTTTACATGGGTGAGCTTATTGAGTATGGAAAAACAGATCAACTGTTTTCGGTACCAAAACATAAACAAACAGAAGACTATATCACAGGAAGGTTTGGATAGGTATGAATATTAGAGAACGATTTGATGCATCAATGCAAGAAAACGATCGTTTGGTACTTAAAATGATGAGTCGTGTAAAAACATTGTATGAAGCTATCTTTGATGTACTTAAAGAAAATGACATCAAAGCAGCAGAAGCGATTATTGACGGGGATATTGAGATTAATGCTCTAGAAGAATTAATTAACGAACACGCCTACATCGTTATTTTAAAACAGTGTCCTGTCGCATCAGATTTACGTAAACTTGTGACCGCAATAAAAGTCGCAAATGAACTTGAAAGAATCGCGGACTATGCAGCGAATATAGCTGTGTACATCAAAAAAACTGTTCAAAATAATGAAAGTTATAGAAAACTCATGTATATTTATCGCGATCCATTAGTTAAGATGTTAGAAACGCTCCTAGAAGCGTACCATGAAACCGATGTAAAAAAAGCGTTCGATGTATGTGATATCGATAATAAAATCGATGTTATTTACGAAGAACAAATTAAGAAGTTTATTTCGATAACAAGAGAAAAGACACAAATTGTTGCAGAAGAGGCATCGAGAGCTTTGTTAGTGATTAAACAACTTGAACGAGCAGGAGACCATTTAACGAATATCGCAGAACATATCATATTTTTAAAAACCGGCAAACACGTTACTTTGAATTGATGCTATAATGTATTCAAGGATGTGATTGCATTGAAAATGTATAATCATTATGTAACAACAATAATTGTATATGGGGTCGGATTGATTTTTTTAATCTATTTTCAAGACCCTATTTTTAGCGTGTTTTTAATGTTAGTTCTAGGGACATACCAAATCATTTCATACAATTACTTTAAGATAACCTACATTGATCAATCTGAAAAAGAAAAAGAGCGTTTGCTTTATAAACTCGAACAAAATGAACGTGCGATTCATGAAGCCGCAACTCAGTTTGTTTCATTATCTAAAATTATCGACAGCGGACTACTGATGATTGATGAGGACGAAAAAATCAAACAGGTAAATCAAACATTTTATGATTATTTCGATGTCAATGATCTCGTCGGCGAAAATTATGATGTCTTAACACCTTTTAGAAGTCTTTATAAAACCATTAATGAAGCGTATATTCAAGAGGAAAAACACCGCTCACAAATGCAGTACAAGAACCACCACTACGATATCAACATTTCTCCTATTTTTGAAGAAAAACTATATAAAGGTTGCTTAGTAGTCGTTCATGATATTACACCATTAAAAACCGCAGAAACGTTTCAAAAACA
>SKGE01000085.1 GCA_007117625.1 Candidatus Izemoplasma sp.
CGAAGTGTTCGGGATTGAAACTTTCGGTGTTAGCGCACCAGGCAGCGATGCTTTAGAGCATTTTGGATTCACTAAAGAAAATATTATCAAATGCTATAAAAACTTAAAATAACAAAAAATCTCTTGGGTTAAAACTCAAGAGATTTTTTCAACTTTTAGAACCCCTATGGTGCAAGAAATTTGTAAAATAATCATAGGAGGTGGTGTCATGTTTTACATACAAAAAAATAGCGAGGGAATTTTAGTCGTTAAAAAAGAAGAAAAAGTAACGTTAAAACTAGGTTTAGTCCAGTATATCAATCGTCTTATGATTGACCAGCACGTGACTTTACAAGGAAGGATCGACGCTTTGAGAGTCAAGTTCAATCAGTATAAAAACATTCCAATTTACATTAACGAAGAATGTTGTTTCTACTCGACGAAGCCACTGCGAGCCATCGATACGGTTTGCATCAATTTTCATAAGGTTTTAAGCATCCGAGAAGGTAAAAGAAATAATGCCGAAGTGATCTTTAAAAACTTAGAACTTTTAGAACTTAATATCCCCTATGCGATGCTGATTCGCAAGCACCTTAAAACAAAAGACTTTATCAGACAAATCGAAAAGACTGGTTAACAGTCTTTTTTTGTAAGCGTTTTTACATTAAGAAAGTGTTTTCAAATGTCGTTAATCAATAGATTTTCTTATAGGCATTTAGTATAATAAGTACGGAGCTACCAATAAAATGGTAAAGGAGATTAACCATGGCAAAAAAAATGTTAAAAGATTTAAATGTAAATGAAAAAACGGTATTAGTACGTGTTGATTTTAACGTCCCAATGAAAGACGGTGCAATCACAGATGATAACCGTATTCGTCAAGCGCTACCGACACTAGAGTACTTGATTGAACAAGATGCAAAAATTGTGTGTTTTTCACACTTAGGTCGCGTAAAATCTGAAGAGGATAAAGCGTCTAAATCGCTGAAACCTGTTGCAGAAAAACTCGCAGAGTATTTGAAGAAAGACGTTAACTTTATTCCAGAAACACGTGGAGAAAAGCTAGAAAAAGCAATTAAGACCTTAAAAAAAGGTGAGGTTTTAATGTTTGAAAATACGAGATTTGAAGACATCGATGGGAAAAAAGAATCGAAAAACGATGCAGATTTAGGTGCTTATTGGGCATCGCTAGGTGACGTTTTTGTCAATGATGCCTTTGGAACCGCACATCGTGCACATGCTTCAAATGTTGGGATTGCAAAAAACATTTCAGAAAGCGCTGCAGGATTCCTACTCGAAAAAGAAATCAACTTTATCGGCGAAGCTGTCAATAATCCAAACCGACCTTTTATAGCTATTTTAGGTGGGGTTAAAGTTAGTGATAAAATTGGTGTCATTAAAAACTTATTAGCAAAAGCAGATATGATTTTAATCGGTGGTGGTATGAGCTATACCTTCTTAAAATCTCAAGGTGTCGAAGTTGGTACCAGCGTTGTTGAAGCGGATAAACTCGACCTTGCTGATGACTTACTCAAAAATGCTTATGGTAAGATTGTCCTACCACTCGATTTTAAACTTACCAAAGAGTTTAGTAACGATGCTGAAATCCGTGTTGGCGATGCCAACGATATTCGAACGGATGAAATGGGATTAGATGTTGGCCCTAAAACATTAGAGAAGTACCAAAAGTTACTTAAAAACGCACGCACGGTTGTTTGGAACGGACCTGTTGGAGTGTTTGAGTTTAGTAATTTCTCTCAAGGCACTATTGGTATTTGTCAAACCCTTGCTAATCTTGAAGAGGCGACCACAATTATTGGTGGAGGAGACAGTGCTTCCGCCGCAATAAACTTTGGTTTTGAAGATGCGTTTAGTCACATCTCAACTGGTGGAGGCGCGAGCTTAGAGTACTTAGAAGGTAAAGAACTTCCAGGCGTTGCATGTCTCGATGATTTATCATGATCGACCAACAGATCGGTGAAAAAATAAAAGCATTACGCCTTGAAAACGGCTTGACACAAGAAGAACTTGCCGATCGATGTGAACTCACAAAAGGGTTCATCTCACAAATAGAGAGGCAGTTGACCAGTCCGTCCATCGCAACGCTTACCGATATCTTAGAAGTGCTAGGGACAACACTTGGAGATTTCTTCAGTGAAAATGTCGAAGATGTTTTTGTCTTCACACCTCAAGATTTCTATGAAAAAACTGATGAAAATGCGAAACACACCATCCGATGGATTGTTCCCAACGCACAAAAGTATGAGATGGAACCGATTATTGTTGAAATTGAACCAGGTGGAAAATCTTTTGAAGATGCACCTCATAATGGAGAAGAATTTGGATATGTGTTAGAAGGTGAAGTTTCCTTAAAAGTAGGGAACCGTAAGTACCGTGTAAATGCGGGCGAGACGTTTTATTACCGCACCAACAAAACACATGTCATTGAAAATACAAGTAAGCAGCTTGCCAAGATACTTTGGGTAAGCACGCCACCAATGTTTTAGAAAGGAAGATAGTCATATGAAAAAAGAA
>SKGE01000111.1 GCA_007117625.1 Candidatus Izemoplasma sp.
CTAAATAATCCAATGCTTTTTTATGTGCTTCCACTAAATCTTCTACATGAATGTAATCTCTAATCGCCGTTTGATCTTTGGTATTGTGATCGACACCATATAAAGTAAATGTTGCAGTTTTATTGATTACAGCTTTGATTAGGTTAGGAATAAGATGGGTTTCTGGATTGTGATCTTCTCCAATAGATCCATCATGATAGCTTCCAGCGACATTAAAATATCTTAGTGATACATATTTAAGCGGGGTTACGTTTGCCGTTGCGGCAAGCATATTCTCAATCACGCGCTTGGTTTCACCATAAGGGTTGGTTGGACTTAAGGTAGCTGTTTCATCAATCGGTTGTTGTTTTTGTTCACCGTAAACCGCAGCTGTAGACGAGAAAATAAGCTTATACACTTGACTCGCTAGCATGGCTTCGATCAATGCACGGGTTCCTTCGACATTGTTTTTATAGTATAAGAGCGGTTGTTCAACACTTTCTTTAACAAGACTAAACGCCGCAAAATGCATGACACTATCAATCGCTTCTTGTTGTAAAATCTTTTTGATTGCTTCAACATTTTCGATTCCAGTTTGATAAAAAGGAATTGCTGCATCTACACTCGTTTTGTGACCCGTTGATAAATTATCAACGACGACTACATAGTGACCTAGTTCGCTTAAATACTTAACAGCATGAGAGCCGATATACCCGGCGCCACCTGTTACCATAATTCTCATTAAAATTCCCCCTCTATTGACTTAGCACCAGCTGCACCTTGGGCGATATAAATATCAAGTTCTAAATCAAACTTAGCTTTGTAGGCTTTTTTTAATGCATCAAAGTTTAACAGTGTTTCGTTTGAGTAAAGCGCAACCATTGTACCGCCAAACCCTGCACCCGTCATTCTCGCACCAGCTGCACCGTATGATAAGTTCTTATCAACTAAATAGTCCAGTTCTTTACAAGAAACCTCAAAGTCATCTCTTAAAGATCTATGTGACTCAACCATGAGCCTCCCTAAGAGGTCATAATCGTGAACTTTTAAGGCTTCATAAGCTGCTTTAGTCCGGGCGTTTTCAGTAACAACATGTAACACTCTTTTTTGCAGTAAATCGTTGAACTGATGAACGTTTGCTTTGTATAGGGGTAACGAGACCTTTCCTAAAGGTTTATCGAAATATTGTTTTGCTTTTTCAATGCTATTGAAACGTTCATTATAAGCACTATCTACTAAATCTCTTGCTTTGTTGGTGTTCATTAAAACCAATTGATAATTCTCAAAATCGAAAGGAATCAAGTTATAATCAAGCGTCTCTGTATCGAGCAGCAAAGCTTGATTTTCTTGTCCAAAGGTTATAATGAATTGATCCATAACCCCTGAAGAAACACCGATATAGGTATTTTCTACTTCTTTTGCATAAGTCACGATTTGCTTTTTCGAAAGTTTTAGATCATTTAAATCATTTAATAGCGTTAAAATCAAGACCTCTAGTGCGGCGCTTGAAGATAATCCGGCACTTTTAGGTAATGTGCTCAAAAGCGATATATTTAAACCTTTTCCGATACAGTAACCATCACGCTTTAAGACCGATAAAATACCTTCGATATAATTCATATACCCCTGAGATTGATTGTAACGATATGGCTCTTTTGTCTGGATGACTCCAAGGCTTCTAAAATCATCACTATAGACATAAATACCTTTATCCTCTCTTAAACTTACAGCCGCATAAATACCTAAACTGATAGAGATGGGTAGTACATAGCCCCCACTGTAATCAGTATGTTCACCAATAAGATTAACGCGGCCTGGTGAGAAGAAAAATAAACTAGGTGATGTATTGAAATTTCTCTCATGGATTTTTATGAGTTCTGTTTTCATAGAACCTCCTTATGCGGACTCTCTTTTAATTAAAGTTGTTGGTACAATCTTTTTCACTGGATTTTTCTTTTTATATTTAAGTTTATCTAAGAGCGATAAAAAAGCTTCTTCTCCCATCGCTGTAGTTGGAACTTTCAAAGTCGTTAGCGCTGGATAGATATACCGCGCTTGAGCAATATCATTAAATCCAATGATAGCAACATCTTTTGGAATTTTGATGTTGTTTTCATGAAGTGCTTTCATCGCACCGATGGCCATTGAGTCACTGGCACAAAAATAACTATCTGCGAGATGATTGTTTTTTATCGCACGTAACATCAAATCATATCCGCTTTGGCTCGTAAACTCTCCTATATAAACATGGGCTGGATGATATCTATCGTATTTTTCTAACAACGTTTTAAAGTGGATGCCGCGCGGTTCGTTATCAAGGATATTGTCATTGATTTTTTCTTGTCCCCCAATGTAACCAATCGTCTGATATTTTGATTGAATGGCATATGCAATAATCTGTTCCATCGCATCGTAATAATCGATCATCACGCTATCGTACTTCGTAGGTGCTGGTGAACTATCAACAAATACTAAGTTTTGACTTTTTCTCTCAAAGCTGCGAACTTCTTTGTCGGTAAATTTACCGACTAAAATCAATCCATCGACACCGTCTAACTTCTTAAAATTATAGGTTCTAGCTTCACGATAAAGCGTCATGAAATAAATGCCGTGTGCTTCAGCTTCTCGCTCAATCCCATGTCGAATCTCCATAAAATATGGATCTTCAATCTCTTGGGTAGATTCAACCCAAAGCACAATTCCGATATGAAGATTGTCTTGAACTTTTTGTTTTTTCTTGGCGTATCCCAAAGCCTTCGCAACGGATAAAATCGTATCACGGGTCTCTTGTGATACCTTAAGGCTCTTATCATCATTCAATACTCTTGAGACTGTCGTGATCGATACGTTACTTGCATCGGCTATTTGTTTTAATGTTGGCATCCTACCACCTCAGTGTAATTTATAGTAAAATTTTACTATATTTTTACTTTTTGTGCAACCTAAAAAAAAGAGCGCTACAGTGAGCGCTCTTTAGTTCCATTGCAAGACACTTCCATCAAACTCTCCGTTCCAAGGCACGCGGATATCTTCTGTTTGAGATGTATTTTGGTTCCAAGCAAAGTTTGTTGTCCCTGGTGGGAACGTAGCGAGTAAAAACCAGTTATGGTTTTCAGGTAAATCAAACGTAAATGTATCCCCATCGAGCACCCCTTCTACCCATTGACCACTTTGACCTTCTTGCCATGTCCAAGCTACCACAATATCATCCGCAATAACCGACATATCAAGATGATGAACTACTACAGTTTCCACGGAGGCACTCGATTTAACATATTCAAAGGTTCGTGTCACAAAAAAATCTTCGTAATACACTTCAAGGGTTAGCGTAATCGTAGCACTTTCATCTGGATGGCTTAGTGTAACAGTATCGCCATCGGTAAACGAGACACGCTCTCCACCATCAATACGATAGTAAGCATCGGTCGTATTGTGTTCAAATAGCGTGACCGTTTTGGTATCAGTAAACCAACCATAAAGCCCTTGGTCCGAAACGTGTGTTGCAGGCATCGGTTGATATGGGTTAAGATAAATTACCGCCACACCACTTTCATCAAAACGTCCACTCAACTTACCGTCTTCAATCGTAAAAATATTCCCCGACACATAATCGCGGTAATGTCCATCAGGCATATGTTCAACACGAACATCTCGCACGCGATGATCTCCTTCAACATTGACAAGCATCACACCTTGTCGGTCAGCATCGAAACGCTCGTTTACAAAATAACCTCGTTGTACTGATAAGGCTTCATCACTACCCACAAAGAAGTTGTTGAAGCGGTTAATTTCTGTGATCGTTTTTGATTGCCAGGTAAACGTCCCAATATCCCCCATTAAAGTGTTTTCTAAAGGCCGAGCAAAATATAACACAGAAGTATCTTGTCTAGATGCTAAAGCAGCATATGTTTTCGTGATTAGTGCTTCATCTAAATGGTTGGTATGATTTCCGGCATAATCATCATGTGACTCTGCCCAAAGCACTGTCTGACGAACAGGCACATCTGAAAAGAAGCTAAAATCATCCAGAGCATTTAAGTTCCCAGTTCGCATTGCATGACGTACCATATCCGATACTTGATTCACGGTAATCCCCATATAAGGTGTGTATGATGTGTAGCTACGACCCGATCCAACGGTATTTAATATCTCTCCATAAATATACAAGTCATCTGATGCATATGCTTCTATCGCACCAATAACATTCGGCCAAAAATCACTCGCGTACTGACCATCATCGGGAGTTTCTATATGTTTGGCTGCATCGAATCGGAAGCCCCCAACCCCTGCATCAACATACGCTTTCAACAAATCAATAACACGTGATTGTACGATTTCATGTTCTGTTTTTAAGTCAGGAAATTGTCCGAGAGCCCCTCTAGTTACGGCAAAGACAGAATTATCATTAGCAAAGCCGTTTCCTGTACGGATGAGGTTTTGATTATATATTTCAGGTTCAAACATTGCGACATTTTCATTCAATGCTTCATTAGAACCCCCACCGAGATGATTCGCAACAATATCAACAATAATCGTTATTCCATATGCCTCTGCAGCATCCGTCAATGACTCGAGATCTTCTAAGGTTCCTAAGGCGTGGTTTTCAGTCGCAATTACAAACCCTAATGGTTGGTATAGCTTCCACCAATTACTTTGCCATGAGCCAATCCCAAAAAAGTCTTTTTGAGGTTGCATCGGTGAGATTTGGACCGCGCGATACCCTGCAATCGCAATCGCTTCAAGTTCTGCCTCAATCGTTTCTAACGACCAGTTCCAAGCATGTAAAATCATTCCATCTTGAACCTGTTCTGGCAAATACCCGGCTTCAACTGTCGGCGGCTGCACGATCGTTTGATCGTCGATACGAATCGCTTCTTTTGTTTCTCTTGAACATGCTAAAACAGTTGGCATCAATAGTGATAAAACTACAAATAATAGTATTTTTTTCATTGTATTCCTCCTTTAATCTATCCGATAAACCGTATATGTTTTCTTTAACCGATAGCCAAGCTTTTCTGCTAGCTTCATCGAGGTTTGATGCGCTGCATCCCAGTGTGGAATCAATCCTTTTTTAAGCGTTTCTTTAATAAAATGTGCCGCTACACAGGTTCCCAGTCCTTGACCGCGATAGTCTTCTCGAGTAATAATTTCAATCTCATAACCCCCATTAAAATAAATATAGCTTGAAGTCCCAGCTATCACGGTCTCACCATCCATCACAACCACACCAAAACCATGTTTAGCAAAGTCTTCATAATCCTTAAAGTTTCCAACAAAGTCACAGCCCCATCTTGCTTCTGTTAATATTTTATTATATATCACCTGATCAATAGCTTTATAATGATACGTTGCAGGCAACTTATCAATCAAGCGGTCCAACGTATCTAGCTCAATAAAAGATGCGTCCATCTGATAACGTGTTTTCAACGAAAACCTATCTTTAAAATAAGATTTTAAAACATCTTCCCATTTGTGATTTGCATGAATCTCTGAATCTTCTGGAATCGTTTTTAAAAATGTTTTCACCCCGCTGAAACTCGGATTACCCGCTAAATAAACATTCCAGCCAATTACCCCGTATACAACATTAGGTTTTTTTAAATCATCGGTATAAACTTCTCCGTGAAATCCATGAACCAAAGCATCCATCAAATTATCGTAATATAGTTCACTAAGGACAGGCCAAACATTACCCATATCCTTTGATTCAACGCTTAAAAGCTTCATATATTCACACACCTCACATGATTACCTTCTCAGTCAACCCTGTTACATATAACACAAAATATTATATCATAATCTCAACTATCTTTGTTATAGACGTAATAAGCTCATAAAAAATCATTTACTTAGACTTATAGATTAGCTATAAAAAACACCTCCAAAGTATCTTACTATAATCAAGTACTTGTAATCATGTTCATTACTTTCTTTTTATAGTGTCTACTTTAGAGGTATCTATCAAACTTGCTTGTTTTATTTTCTTTGATATGAGACCAAGGCATCAATCACTTCAAACCCAAGTTTTTTGTAAAGTCCCAAAGCATTTTCATTTACTACATCGACTATGAGTGTAACCACGGTAAGTGATGTTGTTTTAAAAACTTCATCAATAATGCAAGACAAAAACTTCCCACCGTAGCCTTTGCCGCGGAACGACTTAACTATGCCAAATACTTCTAAGTGAGCTGTCTTAGATTTAGGAATTAATAATGCATAACCGATCGGCTTTCTATTATGTTTTAATAGATAGACATGTTGGTAGCGTTCACCCTCTAACAACATTTCACTCGTTAGATAAATATCATTGAAAATCGCTTCATGCATGTCTTTAACAACGTGTCGATCGTCTTCATTGGCTTTGCTGATAGTCAAATCACTTACAAGTGGTTTAAAACACTCTTTTTTCAGCTGCAAATGGTATTCATACTCATTAATTTCAGCATGGATATGTTTCATTAACTTCGTATAAAAGACACTGTTTGATTTGAAAAAAAAGTTTATTTTAGGCATATCAAGCGTTTTGATTACATAATCAAGCAGTGCTTTCCCAATGGTGACATTTTCATCAAATACAAACGGACCGATTATATCATAATCACCTGCAGGAGTTTTAAAATACATAATCACCCCTTCAAACCCATCATCCGTTTGATAAACAAAAAGTCTCTTATGTTCTATTGAACAATGGATTTCCTCTTTTAAAGCTTCATCCGTGCTCGGACAAAAAGGTGTATAACACATGACGGTTTTATTAAGTTCTCCGACGATTTTTACAATCGGCTCAATCCACTCTTTTTTTGCTAAACGAATCATATCGATTTTTTAGTATACAAAGTTTTGCATACTTCTCCTTCATAAGATATACATCATTATATCATTATCAAGGACGCATGAAAATCCTTATTATTAAACATCAATCGTTTTATAAAACCTTAACAAGTCCATATAGGTTTCAACCCCGACCGATAAAACTAATTCATCAAAATCGAAATAACAACTATGCAGAGGGTGGGTCAATCCCCTAGACTCATTTTTTGTGCCAAGCATCATAAATAGTCCTGGTACAACTTCTTGATAAAAGGAAAAATCTTCAGCGAACATCATCGGCTTTATCACTTCTCTATTTGCACTGGGTACAACATCTAAAACATCGTTATAAAGTGCTTCATCATTAATCACCGGTGGGTAAAAATCTCGAATCACCAGTTCAACTTCAAGTTCATAAGCATGAGAAACCGCATCTGCAAAACGTTGCATCGCAGCGGTGATCTTATCATAAGCCGCACCATCAAAGGTACGAATCGTTCCTGTAAACGATGCCTCTTGCGCAACAATGTTGCGTGCTTCTCCAGCGTGAAAGGTTCCAATCGCAATAATCGATGGGATAAATGGATCAATCATGTTGGTCATGATATCCTGATAGTTTTGAACAAGTGTCATTGCTGCACGCATCGCATCTCGGCCATTTTGAGGTTGTGCTCCATGTGAACTTATCCCTTTGACAACGACATCAAACTCTCCGTTTTGTGCCATCATCGGACCATTCACTAAGCCTACTTTACCCTCTTCTAAATCCGGATTAAGATGAATCCCAAAGATTTTTTTCACATGATATTTTTCAAGCAGTCCCGTCTTAACAATTACTTCCGCCCCACCTGGGCCTTCCTCTGCAGGTTGAAAAATCAATAAAACAGATTGGTGAAATGTCTCAACTGTGCTAAGTTGTTCTGCGAGACCAAGAAGTATCGCCATATGACCATCATGACCACAAGCATGCATAAATCCAGCATGCCGTGAAGCATAAGTACTATTAGTTTTTTCAGTGACACTCAAAGCATCCATATCAGCTCGAAAAGCTATCGCATCTTTACGCGCTCCTTCGATATATACGTAAAGCCCCGTTTCAGCAATGGTTTGTGGTTCATAACCCATCGCTTCAAGCGCACTTTTGATATATTGATATGTCTTCGGTAAATCAAATCCTATCTCAGGGATTTGATGAAGATCTCTTCTATACATTTTTAGTTGATCATAAATATTTTGATGCATCATATCCATCAATCCTTTCATAAAAAAACTACGAGCGAGCTCGTAGAGATTCTATGAGCCCACCGTACAAAAGCGCAATCAACTGATCTTGGGCAAGATCATTGCTCAGTCTTATGCCTATTAAGCATAAGCCCAGTGTTTTCACACTTCGGCGGTCATCCTACATACTTGCGTGATAGACCGCGGCCTCTTTTATACAGTTCATCGTATTCAATTGTCAATACCTTATCATACAACCTAACCTGTGTCAAACATTACGTTTGGCAATTTATATTATAAAGCCTAAAAGAAGCACAATTACGACTAAAATAGGTGCTGGAACTTTTTTCGTTAGCAGAGCAGCAAAACTTTTAATGAATTTTATCTATGGTATAATAAAACTAAAGCTTCCATTAGACAAAGTCAAAGTTGGTGAAACAATGAAGCTCTACGATGGATTTACGCCACAAACAAACGAGTCATTCAAAAACTCTAAAACATTCCTAAATCTAACTGCACTACGAAAAGTATTAGCAGTTTTTGCGCTGCTTTTTGCGGTTTTTGGCTTTACTGACATTGTCTATTTCCCAGACAACTGGACCTTTTTATGGATCATGCGGTTTGGAATTGTCATTCCACTGATGGGATTAATCATCGTACTTTCATTCAAAGAGAACTTCATAAAGTACCATCAAATTCTCATGACCTCGGCATTTATTGTAGGTGGTGTAGTCATTTCGATTATGCTTATACTGCAGCCAGATAATATTGTATATTATGGTGGGCTGTTGATGGTTTTCTTTTCAGGATACTTATTGGTCAAGCTTCGCTATGGCTATGCGACTATCGGGGGATGGACGGTGCTTCTTTTTCACGTCATTGGCGTTTTCGTTTATCACGGCTCATTTCCTGAAACATTTCTCTATGGTGGGCTTTTTATGATTGGTGCAAACCTTATCGGCATGGCAGGAGCATACAACATTGAAAAGTCGAATCGCGATCAGTTTTTAAGAGAAAACGAAATTGAGGAAGTTAACGAAACGCTTAACAAACAAAACATCGCTATCAAAGAACATATGATACAATTAGAAACTTTCATTCAAGAAAATAAAGAGCTGAACTTTAAATATAATGAAAAAGACAAGCTGACTACAGAGCTAAAAGTTGCAAAAGAACGCTTTGAAGCTATAGCAAGACAATCTAGAACGTTTTTTTATGAGCTAGATAAAGATGGCCTCTACACCTATGTATCAAACTCTGTAAAATATCTACTCGGATACACCCCTGAAGAACTCGTAAACAAAAAGTACTTCTACGAGCTGTTTCCAAAAGTTAGTCGAGACAGATACAAGCAAATCGGCTTTAATGGGATGAAAAAAGGAACTACTGTTCAAGAGTTTGTCAACCCTTTAGAGAGTAAGGACAACCGAGTAATTTGGGTGAGTTCTTTCCTCAGTCCTGTTTACGGCCCTAACAAAGAAGTCATTGCCTATCGAGGCAGTGATAAAGATGTGACCCGTGAAAAAGAAGC
>SKGE01000060.1 GCA_007117625.1 Candidatus Izemoplasma sp.
GAGACTCAATGTTTATTGAGAATGGCTTGAAACTTAATGTCTTTAATTTATGGTCAAATTATGAATATACCTTCCATATTTATGCACAAGTTGATTATGATGATGGTCAAGGTGTACAAGAAGTCTTAGTCTTTACTGAGAAAATTACAACCTCTGCTAAAGCTATCCCGTCTGCTTCATTAGGTACAATGGCAGTAGATGGTGACGATGTTACATTTACGGTGACTGGTTATAGTAATCCGGACAATGTTACTTTTGAACTTCGTGCAGTGTTATATGAAGATGGTGTTGAAATTGCTCAAATGGTCATTAATGAAAGTGGTAGTTATAGCTTTGATGATGTTTATGATGGTGGTTCCAGATATACGATTCGCTTGTATATCGATTATGATGTAAATGATTCAAAAGGTTTAATTGAAGACGTCCACATCGACAGCATGTCAGTAATTATTGCAGATAAAAACGAATAAGGGCGCCTTTTGGCGCTCTTTTTGAAAAAGGAGAGGTTATATGAAGACGATTTTGATTACTGGTGGTTCTAGTGGTATTGGGTATGAGTTAGTGAAGCAGTATTTGTTGGCTGGATGGCGTGTGATCAACTTAGATAAGCATTCTCCTGAGGAAGTGATTAAAGGAGAGTATCATTTTGTCCATGGGGATTTAAATGAGATTGATCGCTTGGAATCGGTGTTTAAGACATGTAAATCGCATACGAAACAAATTGATGTGTTGATTCATAATGCGGCCTTTCAATGTCAAGATACGTTTTTATCGCTTGATACTGAGAAACTTGATGAGGCATATCGGGTCAATATTAAAGCACCGCTTTTATTATCGCAGTGGTATGCGAAACAGTATTTGGGGCGACACGGAAGAATTGTACATATCTTAAGTACACGTGCTTATATGAGTGAAAAAGATACGATTCAATATACCATGAGTAAAGGTGCGATGCAGGCACTCGTCCATGGCCTCGCGGTTACGTTAGCGGATAAAAGTATTACAGTCAATGGCATAGCGCCAGGCTGGATTGCACATCCGCATGAACGGGTTCGTGATAAGGACCATCAGTTCCATCCGTCAAAGCGCGTTGGTAAAGCGATTGATATTGCGAAGGCGTGTATGTATATTACGGATCAAGATAATCAGTTTTTGAACGGTGAGACGATTGTCGTTGATGGTGGCGTAACAAAAAAAATGATGTATCCGGAGTGATAGTATGGAAAAGATTTTAAAAGCACAAAAAGCGTATTACAAAACCCATGCAACAAAGCCATATACGTTTCGAGTGAAACAACTTGATGCGCTATATGATGCCATTAAGAAATATGAAGATTCAATTATTGAAGCCTTGCATAACGATTTAGGGAAATGTCGTTTTGAAGCCTATGCGACTGAAATCGGTTTTTGTTTGAAGTCGATTCGTGCGACAAAGAAAAAGTTAAAACGATATATGAAACCGAAAAAGGTTAAAACTCCATTTTATCAAATTGGTGGTAAGAGTTATATCCAGCATGAACCGCTTGGACAGGTTTTAATTATCGGTCCTTATAACTATCCGTTTCAGCTTGTGATTGAGCCTTTGATTGGTGCGATTGCGGCAGGGAATACAGTGATGCTTAAACCGAGTGAGTTTCCGAGTCAAACTGAAAAAGTGTTGGCCCGGTTAATTAGTGAAACCTTTGATAATGCATATATTGGTGTGGTAACAGGGGATAAAGAGGTTATTACGGAACTGTTAAAATGGCCGTTTGACCATATTTTCTTCACGGGAAGTACACGAGTTGGAAAAATTGTTTATCAAGCTGCGAGTAAACATTTAACGCCAGTGACGCTAGAACTTGGTGGGAAAAGCCCAACGATTGTTACAGATACGGCTTCGCTTGCGGTTACCGCAAGACGTATTGTTTATGGCAAGTTTATGAATGCCGGACAAACGTGTATTGCGCCTGATTATATCTACGTTGATGCAAAGATTAAAGATCAGTTTTTGGAAGTCTTAAAACAAACGATTGACGATTTTTATCCTGATTATGAGGAGTATGGCGTCATTATTAGCCAACAACACTACCAGCGGTTAAGCAAATTAATTGATGACGATAAGGTTGTTTATGGGTATCAACACGATGATCAAACGCGTCTTATTAGTCCTGTTGTTATGGATGATGTGACGTGGGATGATGCGGTCATGCAAGAAGAAATTTTTGGTCCAATTTTACCGGTGATGACGTATCAATCAATCGAGGAAGTGTTTGAGGTCTTATCTGAAAAGCCCCAACCGCTTGCGCTTTATGCGTTCACCAAAGATAAAGCGCTTCAAGACCGGTTTTTAAAAGAACTTTCTTATGGTGGTGCAGTTTTTAATGATACCATTCAACATGTTGTAAATCCAAATCTTCCGTTTGGCGGGATTGGAGAATCAGGTATTGGGAAGTATCATGGAAAGTACTCTTTTGAAGTATTCTCTCACGCTAAAGCGTATATGACGCGCAGTACAAAAATTGATCCTAAAATTGCTTATCCGCCGTATGGGAACAAAGAAAAATTGATTCGTAAAATTCTTAAATAAAAAATGCCAATACATCTTAGCTTGATGTGTTGGCATTTTTCTTAGGTTTGAAGATTTTTCTTTTCCGGTTTATTGATTAATAATGTTAGTGACATCGCCACAACGGTCATGACCATCATGCCGATAATCACAGGTGTAAATGTTTCAGTTGCATCATGGACAATGCCGAAAGGTAAGGGACCTAGCGCGCTACCTAAGACCATAAATACGGTGGCTGCACCGCGGATGCTGCCGAGGTATTTACGACCGAAATAATTCGGCCAAAGGGTGTTGAGTGCTACGGCTTGAATACTAACTGCAAGTCCATAGAATAAAATGAACGCAACAGCGGTAGCGGTACTATTTACAAAGAATGCAAGGTAGCCCATACTGAATAAAATCATCGACAAGGTTAACATGAAAACCCATTTAACTGGATACTTGTCAATGAGAATCCTCGCGACAAATGGCATGATTGCAAAAGGAAATGCAATAAGTCCAATAATAAAGGCTGCGGTCGTACGTGCCTCTGTGCTCCTTCCAATCGGTTCAGCCATCATTTCTAACCAGTGAAAGGTGACACCAGTCGTAAACATCGGTACGATTAAACTCATCAAACCAATGAACCAAAACTCTTTTGTCCTTAGAGCTTCTCCTAAACGCCATGATGTTTTTTCCATATGTGCAAGCGATGCCTTTACATCGGCTTCACTTCCGTTTTCGTTTTCCATTTGTAACCCAATATCTTCCGGACGGTTAATTACAAAGAGAATCACGAGTGGTAAAAATACAACCAGTAAGGCAATACCCCAAAATCGCCAAGCATTTTGCCAATCAAGTTGCTGGATTAACCAGACGTTGAACAAAGGTACAAAAAGCGTCGATAATAAGCTGCCGTAGCCGCTTATGCTTATCGCAAGAGCGCGTCGTTTTTCAAACCATTGAGGAACGAGGCTATTTGGAATTAAGGTCATTGATCCTTGCCCGAAATAACGCAGTAAAAAGAAACCTAAAAAGATCATATATATGTTCATCACGATGCTGTTATAAAATGTCGTGAGTGCCAGTAAAATAACGACAATCATGAGCATGATTCTTTGACCGAATCGATCGGTTAATCTACCAATAAAGATTAGCAACAATCCACTTACTGTAGTTGCGATGCTATAACCTGCAGATAAAGCTCCTCGTGAATAGCCGAGTTCTTCAATATAATAATCTACAAAAACCATGATTGAGTAGGTTTGTCCAGGTGCTGAAAACATTAGTGCTAAAGCGCTGATAAAGACAATATACCACCCATAGTAAAATTTTCTATTGAGTTTTAAAGCGAATGATTTCATGATGACCTCCTAAACTGCCGTTACTATTTTAACAAAGAAAGCTGTTTCCTGAAAGATTTTTCTATATATAGTCTAGAAAATATAAACTTGGGTGCTATAATGAACGTATAAAAGGATTATTGGGGGAATCATTATGGGACCAAACGCAAATGTGTCGTACGAACAGCTTTTAAAAATGACTGAAACGATTCAAAAAGCAGAAGCACTTCGAGCATCGGTCGCTGAAAAAGAGGCATTGATTAAGAAACTAGAATCGGTAAAGATTGACTATACTTATCATGAACTACCCTATAAGAAGGCCATAGATGATTTAGAAACAAAATCAAATGCCGATACATTTATGCAAAGATTCCGTGCATTTTTATACACTGCACTCATATCTCTTCTTATTGGTGGTGTGCCGTATGGGATTTACTCTCTTTTAGAGCCGCTAGATCTAATACCTGGATTAATTGAGAACTATGCACTATTTATTGCTTTAGGATTAAGTGCGGTTACTTTTGTTTTAATGTACTTATTTTTCCGTAAGCGATTTAAAAGTAGGGTGCACATGTTTTATAAAAAGCGTGTCCATAAACGAGGACAAAAAAAGTTAATTGATGTGAAAAAGACAGCTGAAAAAATGGCAGATGCTTATCAATCTCAGATTCATGATAAGTTACGCGTCTTAAAGCGTGCTTTAGAAGAAGACTTCACCAATTTAAAAGGTCATGAACGCAAACTTATGCAAGATGCCTTAGTCCCTGAACATATGTTGCCACGTTTACCAAAAATTGCTGAATACATCATTGACCACCGTGCTGAAAGTATTAAAGAAGCGATTAATCTGATGGTTAAAGAAGAGCGCGAACAATTTTATTTTGAAAGACTTTTGTATGGGATTCGCCATCAAGATATACCGCTTGAAGATGTATTAGATAAAGAGAATGATATTTTTGCTAAAGAGACTAAAGAAGAAGTTGTGGGAACAATGTTACAGCGTGCTGACAACTTATCTCAAGAAGAAATCGATGAAGAAATTTTGGATTTCATTTCCGTAAAAGAAGAAGACTTTATCGAAGAAAAGAAAGAAGAAACCTTAGAAGATAAAATCAAAAAGAAAACAGTTGAACTTGAATCGGATGATTCTGATAAAGATAATGTCGACACAAAATCAATTTTAGAACCATCTGCGGCGCCTAAAAAAGAGCCTGCAAAACTGAAAAAGACTGCACCACCATCAACTCAGGCAGAACAATCTAAAGAAATCTCTAAATCAAGCGATGACCAAAGCACTAAAGCAGATGTATCGACGGTTGATGACTTACCTCTAGAAGAAGAGTTTGAGTTACCAGAAGACTCAAATCCAATCAAAATCGAGGTAGGAAAAAAAGAGAAACCTAAGAAACATAAAGTGAAAAAGGAAAAAGAAGCTAAAGCCAAAGTCAAAAAAGCGAAGCAACCTAAGTCTAAAAAGCTGAGTAAAAAAGAAACATCTGATGTGTCAGACTCTAAGAAAAAGTCAACTGCAGAGATTTTAGTTGAGGGTGAAGCCAAGGAAAATAATAAAGAAAAACCATCGTAAACCGCTCAAACAAAGCCTTATTTTAGGCTTTGTTTTTTCTTGTGTTTATAGGATCTCTTGAGTATAATAAAACTAGGGGAAGGTGAAAGTTATGGCTGTAGAGGGTAGTGTATTCACACCGTCAAAGCGCGCTATCATTATTTTTGGTGTGCTTTTTTTAGTGTTGCTTACAGTCCAAATGTTCCACCGCGAAGTGATTATCATGCAACGGGATATGCATCACTTTGAAACGGCCTTATATGATGAGGCACAAAATCAGTTGAAAATTGAAGTCGATTATTTTGAAAGTGAATTTGATTACCTTTTGACACGCTTGGCTGAAAATCGTTATGATACAATGGGTGAGAAGTTGGATTTACTGAAAGATCATTATCTTTATCTCGATCAAAATACGGATGCTGATGAAGCTGTGTTGCTTGAATTTTTATTTCGCTATGGTGATACCTTAGCACTAGGTTATGGCTATGAGATATATCGTCATACGGACACGTTAATTTATGTCGATGATAGTTTTGAGTGGGTAGCTTTAGATGCTGTTGAGACACAGTTAGACGTGTCTACTATAGAAGGCTTGCTTGATGGAACCATTGAAACAGGCTATATCATCGATCAAGATACTGGCTTCTTAGTTTCAGTTCTTGAGATTGATGATTATAATGTTATGTTGGTGTTGGACATGAGTCAATTAGTTTCTGCAGAGCGCGAATATGTTTTGGAACGGTTTGAACGTCATTTTAATGAGCGAGATGACTATATCTTTGTGATTGAGATCGATGGTACGATTTTGTTGCATGATGTTGAGGCGCATATTGGAGAAAATATTTATACGCTTAATGATGCCAACTTTGAATATGCTTTTGAAACCATTATTGCTAGTTTAGAAGAAGAGAACCAAGCGTTTTCTGAATATCCTTTTTACATTGATGAACAGTACCAAGAAATTGGAACTAGAGTTGCTTATGCTGTTTATTATGAGACCTATGATTTGGTCATTGCAAAAAGTTTACCGATGAGTACGTTTGATCCTTTGATTGATGACTTTAGAACGACAGCATTTAGGAGCTTTTTGCTTGTAACACTACCGATCTATGGGTTGATAAGTATCGTGGGTGGTTTTACCGCATTTCATATGTATCGCTACGCGAAACAAACCAAGATTGTGATATCTGAAGAAGAGAAAATCTATCAAAAGATTGCTGATATGTCAACACAAGCTATTATCATTACGGAGCCCGATAAAGGCGTGCTTTTTGCCAATCCGAACGCTGAAAAGGTGATTGGAAAGCGGAAAGAGGATTACCAAGTTCCGTTTCATCAGCGGTTGGTTGAAAAAGAGGGTTATTTTGAGTTTATTGGTTATCAAGAGACCTATTTTGTTAAAATGCATCAAGAAATGATTCGTTATCACAATAAGGATGCAGTGCTTTATTATATTGAAGATATTACAGATGAGATTAGTCGTCAAGTGAGTTTGAAAGAAGAAGCCTATGTTGATCCTTTAACACAACTTTACAACCGTCGCAAGCTGATCGAAGATTTTGCTCAATCGATACTTCCTTATGTCAAAAGTGGTCAATCAGCGTCGCTCGCAATCATTGACTTTGATAATTTTAAAATTATTAATGATCAATTAGGACACGATGTTGGCGATGAGACATTGACCAAAATCGCAAATCTATTTAAACAACATGAAAATGATTCGGTTTACTTTTATCGTATTGGCGGTGATGAGTTTGCGGTATTAGCAAAAATCCCTCGTAAAGTGCTTTCCGATTTGTTGCAATCCGTTCAAGAGTCTGTGGCTAAACTTGATGTTCACGGGCTTAAAGTTGGTTTCACCTATGGGATAGCAAGTATTAGAAAAGACGATAAAGAACAACGCTTTTCTGATTATTATTCTAAAGCTGATCAAGCCTTGTATTACTATAAAAATGTCAAAGCGCAAAACTAGCATCAGTTTTGCGCTTTATTTTTGAGATGTTATAATGAGGGTGAACAAGGAGTGATTTCATGAATGACTTTATTCGAGAGATGTTTATTGCGTATGGTCTTGTAATTGTCTTTATATTAATCATTCAGTATTTCGTGGAGTTGGTTTATTTCATTGTGCATAAAATTTGTCAATACCGAAAGGAACACTTTTAGTAGAAATGCGTTTGCCTTGTGAACGGGATGGTTTGTCGATACAATGAAAGTATATTAGAAAGGATGAGAGTCATGGCTAAAAAGAACCGTGTAAGAAAGCTGAAAACTTCTTCTGGTCGAACCATGGACTTTACATCACGATTAAACGCCAACAATGAGGAGTATGAAGCGTCTAAAGAATCACTCGAAGAAGTGAGACACATTATTCGTCAAGAGTTTTCTCGTATGAGTGCCATCCATCAAGACACATTCAACCCTTTTAACTCGATAGAACATGTGACGAGAAGAAAGCATAAGTAAAAAAATCATAAACATATTAAGGCCGAGCTTTTTTAGCTCGGCCTTTTTTTGTGTTAAGTGTTGGTTATTTTCTTCGTTGTAAGTATTGCGGATTGGAACACAGACATTAATCCACCACCGGGATGTGTTCCTGCACCAACTAAATAGACGTGTTTTAGATCTTTGTAGCGATTGTTTGGGCGTTTGTGTAAAACTTGATTTTTTGTATGTGCAAGTCCAAAAGCAGCTCCGTGATGTAGGTTAAAGTTTTTTTCCCACTCAGTTGGAGTTATAATTTTTTCTTCGATGATGTGATCTTCTAAATCATTAATATGTGTTTTATCTTGAATCCGGGTGATGATTTCTTTTCTAAAAGCATTTTTGGCTGTGTTCCAGTCAATATCTGCCGTGGTATTTGGGACAGCGACAGAAATCGTTAAAACGCTGTGGTTTTTCTCTTTTGTTAAGGTTTTGTCGAGTTTTGAAGGGTTGTGAATGTAGATGGTTAAATCGAATGGTAAGTTGTTTTGCTCGGTAATCGTTTTGATACTTTGGGTAGGATTATCTGCAAATAGCATCGTATGGTGTTCTAAGTTGTATGTTTTATCAAGTGCTAAGTAGATGACGAAGACGCCGAGCGAGTGTTTGAGTTTGTTGACATGTCTATTGGTGTATGTGCGCTGATGTTTTTTCGGGATTAGGTTTTTAGCGAAGTATGAAAAATCGGTATCGTTGATAATGATTTTTGCGGTATCAACCGTGTCATCTTCAAAGGCAACACCATAGGCTTTTTTCTTGCGAATAATTAAGCGTTTTACAGGTTTGTTTAAGAATATTCTACCGCCGTTTTTCTCAATAATCTGTTTCATTGCGATGGGGATTTGGTGTAATCCACCTTTAACATGAAACAAGCCTTTAGAAAACTCTAGGTATGAAAGAATCGTAAACATACCCGGGGCTTTAAAAGGTGACATCCCTAAGTATTTGGTTTGAAAACTCATCGCGTGGACTAAGTCTTCATCTGTGAATCGTTTTTTTAGGCGCTTAAATACCGAGGAACGGGTATCACGGTAAAATAGACTTCTAAAGACGAGTGGGTGAAAGTAAGTGAAGACACTACTAAAAGAACTGCGCCATAACGGTTTAAGCTTTTGATGTTTTTGGTCTTGGCGCTCTAAAAAGTCAAAATAATCAACGACGTGTGCAGGGAAGACGCGTTCCATTTCTTTTCGCATTTTGTCTTGATCAGTCGTTGGTTTAAAGTTTTTATCTTTAAAGATAAATTCATAGAGAGGGTCAAGGGGTACGGTTTCAATGTGATCACTTAAGGTTTCATTAGCGAGTTCGAATAGGTGTGTTAGGGTGCCTGGTTCCATTAAAAAGGTTGGACCAGTATCAAAGGTGTGGTCTTTGAGTTTGAGTGGCTGCATCCGCCCGCCGACGCAAGCATCTTTTTCATAAATATGTACTTTATAACCTTTGGCGCTTAAAATCATTCCTGCAGCTAAACCACCTGGACCCGCACCAATGATGATTACTTTCTTCACAAAATCACCTCAAATTTTCACACATACCCTCATGTTTAGTATAGCATAAGGTATATGAAGTTCTATTGAGTTTTGTATGATTATCGTTGAAAATATGC
>SKGE01000101.1 GCA_007117625.1 Candidatus Izemoplasma sp.
GTGGTAAGTCAGATGGTTTAAATGATTTATAACTCAATTCACCACTTAAGTTATTTACAAATTCGCCTTGTCTTTTCATAACACACCTCCAAAATTGAAATAACATCTATATTTTACCATTTCTATTTCAAAAATACAACATAAATTGAAATAAAGAGAAGTAATAGTATTCTTATTTCAAATAAAAAATAAAAAGTGAAATAAATTATCGGAATCGATTAATTTATTTCAGGGAGCAAGCTCCTATGTCTCTTTTTTTAAAATGTCCATTTTAAGGAAACTAATTCTTTATACCAGACGTTTTTTTAATCGGACTTGAACTCGTGAAATTGGATGAACTTTACTAGATTTATACATATAAATACTTGTAATAAAATGGAGGATGAGAAGTAATATTATAAGAGACTTAATTAACATTGCACAATATAATATGTTCAATAGGGATACTTTAGAAAAAGTATTGAGATTGTCTGAATTACTAAAATTATTTAATGAGAATGAAGCATTTAAAGGAAAATATGTTCTAAAGGGTGGACAGCCATTAATTTATGCTTGTTTGTTTTTCCTAGACTGTCAGTTGATATTGATATGAATTTTAATGCTAATTCCTCTAAAGAAGAAATGTTGGAGATGAGAGAACTACAAAGAAAACTCATTAGTGCTTTTGTTGCTCTAGATGGATATACTATTGATTCGAAATCAAGATTTACTTTTGCGCTTGATTCATATCTTTTAAGTATACAAATGCAGCTGGAACTAGAGATAACATAAAGATTGAACTGAATTATTCAAACCGTATTCAGACTCTTGAACCGGTGAACTATAAATTAGGCTCAAAAATAATAGATAATGAATCTATTTTAGCCCTTAACAAGGCTGAATTATATGGGAGTAAGATAGCAGCATTAATAGGAGGAACTACTGCAAGAGATATGTTCGACGTATTTCAGCTTGTTAACAAACAAATACTACTGGACAGCGAGTTAGACATGCTTAAAAAATGCAGCATATTCTATCTTTTAACATCAAATGAATTTCAACCATTTGGTGATTTATTGAATCAGTTTAAGAAAAACATGGAAAATCTGTCTTTTAGTGCAATAAAACGTAATCTTATTCCATTGCTACATGTTGGTGTAACAATAGATATAGATGCTTTTAAACAAACAGTAAGCCAATTTATTGAAACGTTATTTGAGTTAACTGAAACTGAACAAAAATATATAGATTCCTTTAATCCAGAACTACTATTTGATAAAGCAATAGCAAATAGATTAAAAGAACATCCAATGGCTTTATGGAAGATGAAGAATCACAAATAAAACGATTAAAAGGTGAATGATGGCAAATATAGAAAATCAAAAAGTGTATTGGTATGTTTTTTGAACAGTGGGTTGTTATATCACATGCATACAAGCAAACTCCATACTAATCACATAGCAAACTTGGTTATGACAAGACAATTAGGCATTTAAGCTTACTTTCGAGTAAGCTTTTTTTATTTTCATTCTAGAGATTCTCATTAAGATTCTTTAGGAATATTTGGATTTGATTGATAGCTATTTACACACATGATATAATTATGGTATAAATTTTTACGTTTTTTGGGAGGTTCCATGGAATATAACAAATATTTAAGTGATACAAATCCTATTGTAGTTTTTGAAATTGAAGGTTATGGAAATTTAGAAGTACAACTGTTTCCTGATGTTGCACCAAATACAGTACGTAATATGGTTTATCTAGTTGAGAACAATGCTTTTGATAATTCTAGTTTTCATAGAATCATCGCTGGGTTTATGATTCAAGGTGGGCAGTCAAAACAAAAGGTTCATCAAATTCGAGGGGAGTTTAAGTCCAACGGATTTGATAACCCTTTAAAGCATACACGTGGCGTTATTTCAATGGCTAGAACATCAAATCCAAATTCGGCTACGAGCCAATTTTTTATTATGCATAAAGATGCACCTCATTTAGATGGGCAATACGCCGCTTTTGGTGCATTGGTTAAAGGGTATGAAATTTTAGATGAGATTGCTGGACTTCGAACAGATTCAAGTGATAAACCGTATCAGGACGTTGTGATTAAGAAAGTAAGTGTTGATAAGAAAAAAATGACATTCGATGAACCTGTTACGGTTGATTGAGTTTATTAGTTTATAAATAGGTGGGGGATAAAATGAAAGAACGATCAGCGTATATAAGGGGATATAAAGACTCCTATTTGCATACGAAAACGTTTGAGCCGGTGAATCAAGACATTCGAGGTGTGCTTCATATTTTGCATGGTATGGGAGAGTATGGAGAGCGGTATAGAAACTTTGCTGAGTATTTAGTTGGTTTTGGGATTGCTGTGGTCACGCATGATCATCGCAAACATGGTAAGAGTATAGAAGGCATTGATGAAGTTGGTATTTTAGGGAAACATGATACCCATATTAATATGGTGAAAGATATTGATTATGTTCAAAGTTATTTACGCGCTAGGTATAAAGATGTTCCTGTTTATATACTGGGTCACAGTATGGGATCAATCTTACTGAGATATTATTTAACCCAAACCGAAAATGATATTTCTAAAGCGATATTAATGGGAACGTTGCCCAAGTATAATCAGGCGTATATCAAGCTTATGCGACTCATTGCACTATTAATAGGGGGCACTGTATCGAACAAAAAAAGACATCGGCGCTTGGCGCGCATGTTAAATGATGGACTTGCAAAAAAAGTTCCAGATGCTAAAACACGTCTCGATTGGTTAAGTTTTAACGAAGCCAATGTTAAAGCTTATATCAATGACCCTTTATGTGGGTATGCGTACAACAAAAGATTCTATCGTTCTTTTTTTAGTTTGATAGGTCTTGTCAATAAAAAAGATGTCATTGCAAAAACAAAACCTGTACCAATCATGCTAATCTCAGGGGATAGCGATCCAATCAACGATGAGCAAAAAGCCTTAGAATCTGTGAATGAAAGTTATGAAAATGTTATGCCTAACCATGCTGTTTTTGTACATAAGGTAGAACATGCTAGACACGAAGTTTTAAACGAAGCGGATGCTGAAAAGACGTATGCAGCAATTCGAGATTGGCTAATCGAATAAGGGGGCATTTGATGATTTCGAATCATAGCGTTAAACTAAACTTAAAGATATTCGGTAAGCAATTTCGCGAGCATAGAATTAATAAGGGCTATTCTTTAAGGGGGATTGCAAGAAGTTTAAATATTGCACACACAATTGTTTCAGACATAGAAAACGGAAAAATTTATCCGAGTGCTGACATGATTAAAGGATTGTTCAAGCAAGTCGATATAGATTTTTTAATTGATGAAAAAGTCCTTCGTAAAGCTCAAGACGATATTGACAGATTTAATGAAGCTATCTATTTTCGTGAATTGGAGTTTAGTGAATACATTTATAGAAAGTATCAAAACCATGCAAAAAAATACCATAACTCACTGCTTAGCATTGAGTTTAAACTGATGGAGATTCTCTACCAAATTGTTTTTGAAGATAACTATGAGATAGAAAATTTAGAAAAACTAGCGCATTATTACCCGGATTTTACAGATTCTCAAAAAGAGCGATTCAATTTGTTAATAGGACATAATCTACATCGTCAAGGAAATATTTCTGGCGCTAAGAAATACCTAACTCAAAACCTTGACATTCACAATAATGCTAAAGTTTCTGGAATTAGTGCATCACTATTAGCGGAGTGCAGCAAGAGACTCTTTCATGCCTATGATGCTATAGACTATGGCAAGAAGGCATCGGAGTTGCATGCAGAACAAGCAAACCTACTCCGAAAAGTAGAAGCCGATGCATTGGTCATCAATATTCTTATTGATATTCAGCGATTTCAAGAAGCTCAAAATATGATGAATACACTAACGATGACTATTGATCCCCAAGAAGAAAACACTAAATCAATCCGCAGATATTTACATTTTTTACAATCTTACTTACATTTTAGAAAAAAAGATTATCGCAAAGCGTATGATTTATTATCGAATGAATATGAATCAATCCCATCCTTTCATTTTTATCAAGCTGAGATATTATTGTCGCTTGGAAACGTCAGTGAGGCAGAAGATGTCTTACGAAAATCGCTAACGTTAGAAAGTGTCAGAACAGATCCAATCTATTTTTATCTCAATAGTATCTTGTTGTTTACGATTACGCAAAATTATAACGAAGAAACCTTAAAAGCTTATCATGATATACTGTTAAAAAGAATTCATTTGGTTGAAGATTTTCCAGTTTTTAAACATATATTTCTATTAATTGTTGAGTATTATCAAAAAACAAAAAAATATGCAAAAGCTTTAGAAATTGCGTTAAAGTACATAAATTACCCACAAAACGGTTATGAAATGCACCAAAAAATGTTTTAAAACCCTTTAAATCCTAAAAAGTGAATATTGTAAACTAACACAACTGTCTTGTTTATGAAAATTAAGTGTTGCATAATGTATTTGTAACACGCGGATTAAGGGTCCGGGGCTAAAGGGACATTTTAGGAATCGCACACACATACTAAAATACTCCTTTTTTGTGACTGAGGGCTGCTGAGAATTTTCTCGGCAGCCCTTTGTACGTTCTTAAGAAAAAAGCTTTTTTATCAGTGCCATTATGTTATAATATTTTTGTGATGAAAGCGTTATTATATATAGATAGGAGCTGACGAAAATGCAAGAATCAGGGAATATTAAAAACTATGAAATGATGGCGGTTGTTAAAGATGAACCTAAGAAGGGTTTTTCTTTTGTAAAAAAAGTGATCAATGATGATTTGAAGTCTGGTGAGGTATTGGTTAAGGTTTTAACGGCATCTTTTTGTGGGACGGATTATCATATATATACATATGATGATTGGGCTAAAAATCGTTTACAATTACCGCTTACGGTTGGTCATGAGTTTAGCGGTGAAATCATTAAGATTGCAGATGATGTAAGTCGTGTTAAAGTTGGTGACATTGTAAGTGCAGAAACACATATCATCTGTGGTGAGTGTGAGTTTTGTTTGCGGAACGAAGGCCACATTTGTGAGAATACAGAAATTATTGGTGTTGATACCGATGGATGTTTTGCACGGTATATTAAAATGCCAGCTGCGAACTGTTTTGTCAATGATAAAGATGGTAATCCGCTTCATCTTTCTATTCAAGAACCACTTGGAAACGCAGTCCACACCTTGAATCATTTTGGTGTTAAAAATAAAACAGTTGCGATTGTTGGGTGTGGTCCAATTGGATTAATGGGTGTCGATGTTGCAAAAGCCTATGAAGCAAAAAAAGTTATTGCAATTGAAGTTAATGAGTACCGCAGAAATCTAGCGAAGAAACTCGGAGCCGATGTAGTAATTAATCCATTAGAAGAAAATGTTATTGATCGTGTGCTTAAAGAAACTGATGGTCGTGGTGTGGATGTTGTTGGTGAGTTTAGTGGCAATAAAACAGCAATCGAACAGGCTTTTAAGTATATTAAAGCTGGTGGTGGGATGAGCCTCTTAGGTATACCGGCTGAGAAAATAGCGTTAGACCTTGCGAATGATATCGTCTTTAAGGGGATTCACGTGTACGGTGTTGTGGGTCGTTTGATTTATGATACTTGGTATGAAGTGAAATCACTTATTGAATCAGGGAAGCTTCATTTAGACGATATTATTACCCACCAGCTCAGACTGCAAGATATTAATGAAGCTGCAGAAATTATGGGTAGTGGGAACTGTGGAAAAATTGTTTTAGTACCGGAGGATGATGTATATGAGTGATCGTTTAAAATTTATGGATGAAAAAATACAGGCTTTAAAAGATGATGGGGTTTATCGCGATTTACCGATTAATTATGGACCATGTACGAATGTGATTAATTTAAATGGAAAGTCTGTGGTAAACTTATCAAGTAACAATTATTTAGGTCTAGCAAACCATCCTAGAGTTAAAAAAGCTTCGATGGATGCTTTAGAAAAATATGGTGTCGGTGCAGGAAGTGTTCGAACGATTGTTGGAAATCAAGATTTGTTAGAGGATTTGGAAACCTTGTTGGCCGAGTTTAAACACGAAGAGGCTGTGATGTGTTTTCAATCGGGGCTTAATTGCAATATTGGAACGATTCAAGCAATTACTGAGCGTGGAGATTTAATCATTAGCGATGCTTTAAACCATGCCTCTATTATTGATGGTGTTCGATTATCAAGAGCAGATAAAGCAGTTTATAAACACAACGATATGGAAGATTTAGAAAGAATTCTTAAAGAAAAACGTGATGACTATAACAATGTTTTAATTATCACCGATGGTGTTTTCTCTATGGATGGAGATTTAGCACCGCTACCGGAGATTGTAAAGCTTGCTAAGACGTATAATTGCTTAACGTATGTTGATGATGCTCATGGTAGTGGTGTCTTAGGAAAGAGTGGCCGGGGGACAGTAGATCACTTTGGGTTGCATGGAGAAATTGATTTTATCATCGGTACGTTGTCTAAGGCGATCGGTGTGATTGGCGGTTATGTAGCGACAAAGAAAAATGTCAAAGCATGGCTTTTGCATAGAGCGAGACCGTTACTTTTTTCTACGGCTTTACCACCTGCCGCAACGGCGGCTACTATTGAGTCTGTCAAGATGCTTATGGAGAGCGAAGCTTATACTGAAAAGCTATGGAAAAATGCAGCCTATTTTAAACAAGCGTTAAAAGATCTTGGATTTGATATAGGGATTAGTGAGACACCGATTACACCTGTAATGATTGGTTCTGAGTCAAAAACGATGGCGTTTTCAAAGGCGCTTTTAGAACAAGGTGTGTTTGTATCAGGGATTGTTTTCCCAACAGTACCGAAAGGATCAGGGCGTTGTCGAGTAATGTTGAGCGCTAGTCATACGAAAGAAGATCTAGATAAGGCTATTGCAGCGTTTGAAGCTGTTGGAAAAGCGTTAGAGGTAATTTAATATGAAGGTGCCTCGAACGGTTGGCTTTATCCTTCTTTCAGCTTTTGTTTACTTACTTTTTGCGACAACACTGTATAACTTATTTGTTAATTATTTAGTGTTTTTGTTCGTCTTTGTTTTTTTTACGATAGGATGCACATATACGATTGTACGTATCTATTTTGAAGAGGTAAAAGGGCAACCAACTATTGACATTACGGATAAATCATCATTGATTTTGTTTGGTATGGTTGCGATGGGTGCTTATGCGGCGTATGGGCTTAATATCATGTTAGATTCAGCGGTGTTAGGTACAGGGATTATTGGCGTCGCGGCAGCTTTTTTGGTCAAACCATACCAAGTGCCAATTTACTGCGGTGCGTTTGTCGGTATGTCAAGTCCTGAGCTTTTTGGGTTTTGGCAGTTTTCACTTGCGACAGTCGTTGCCAGTGGTATCTTTGTTTTAGCGAAAGATATCTTTAATGGCTATGGGGGGAAACTTGGAACCATTGCATTATCTGGTGCGTTGGTTTCTACGGTGCTTTTACGCGGAGTGTTCCTCGATGGAAGTAGCTATGGTATGGTTGAACAGCTTTTAATTATGATGTTTAGTGTTTTTGCGGCTGTTGTTACCTATAGTGTAAGTATTCGCTTTAAAACGGGACCTGTATTTGCCAGTGGAATTTTAGGGGTTCTTTTTGGGGTGTTACTACCGCTTATATTTCCAGAAAATGGCTATACCTATGCGGTTGTCGTGATTGGAGCTAGTTTTGTTGGGATGAGTGGCACTAATCGTTTTAAAGATGAGCTTCCGATGTTTATGGCAGGTGTATTATTTGGGTTGATATTTATATTTAGTGCACCTTATTTTGGAGGTGCTGGAGGCAAGTTGGGGACCATAGCATTCATGAGTGTTTTAAGTGTCAAAGGGATTATGGTTATATTTGAAAATATGCGTCCTGTTAAAGCAGATTGTTAACCCTCGTATATCGAGGGTTTTTTATTGTTAGTTGTCCACATGTTTGATAAAATAAGGTTAGGGGGTGTGTTTATGGATGTAATCAAAAAGAAACTACTGGATGCGTTAGATCATCAATGTTTGATTCATATAACACATCGTACAATGATTGATGAGGTTAAAACAATCGGAGCTGTGATTTCGGTTATTTCTAATGAAAAAATACGGGTGCATTGCTTTGACATTAGCAAGCACACTTTTTTATTCGATGATGTGGCCAAACCTGTTCAAGTGACCATCCCTATACGTAAAATAACCCATATTGATCATTTATGGATGCTTCAAGATAAGCGATCTAAAGCTATCTCAGAGATTTTGTTTCAAACGAATGAGGATAAGTTTAACCTCACTTCCTATACCTTTAATCTATACCAAAGCGTAAGAGCTAAACGTATCGTTCAAGTTGATATTAAAACCTTTAAACCGGATGAAACAAACACGATATTATCGAAAAACCTTTTAGCGGTTGTGGATAAACAAACCGTCGTTCCTATTGTTTCCCGTGTGATGCGCTATAACGTAAATACAGATCAATATCTTGAAACGGATTTATATTTGCACCAAGAACAGTTTGTATCAAACTATACGCGTTTAAAACACTACGATATGGTAGAGGATGATATTGAGGCAATTAAAAAGCAGTTTAAAGCTTCTATTACCCTTACCGAGGAGCCGTTTTACTTTACCCAAAAACAGGATTATAACCGGTGGTACCTTCAACGATTGTCAAAGTTAGATAGACTTGAGACAACAAGACCTCTAAAGGCTTTTATGGGTAAAATAACACCGAAAAACTTAGGAAGAAAACATTATATTATGCCAAAGAAATTGGCGTATAACACGAACTTAAGAATGCAGTTCGAATCAATGTTTAAGCATCCGATGACGTTAATAAACCATCATTTAGACTTCGATACGTTTGAATATGTGAAACACATTAAACATTTAGCGTTGCTAAACAATGAAACAGTATGTATTGTTGATGGTGATCAGATGTTAGAGCCAATTGATCTTTCTGGGGTGTTGGACTTAAGAACTTCAGAAGGTATTGATAGGGCGTTTAAAAATATTATCGACTATGATGCAGATAGATTTGACACGGCGGTAGTTATCGATGAAAGCTTTGGTGCTTTGGATCGTGATGTTTTAAAACAACAAAACTACGCTGAAGAAGTCGCTATGATGAAGTCTCTTTCACGGTTGTATCAAAATCGTGGTAAAATGTTTGAAGCGCTGCGGGTAGATGGATTGATTGAAAAGCATGCTAGCAAAATTTCAAATGCTCATCAATGGGTTTCTAAAACAGAGGATAGTATTCATCTTAAGCCCTTGGCTGACTTGCAGAAAAAGTTAAACAGCTCAAGCTATCAAAAACTTCGAAATCTCAGCGATTCAAGTGCAAAAAACTTACGTAACGAACTCTTGAGCTTGATAAAAAATCCTGTGTATTATCATCAGCTAAAGCAGATATTTCCTGTCATTGTAGTATCTAACACCAAACAACTACCATGGATTCGAAACAGCTTTGACTGCATGGTTTTATGGCATCCAAAGACGACTCAAATTTCAGATTTTCTCTATGCTGATAAAGTCACTATCATTGACCGGATCGGTGTGAATCATCTGATGCAGAATCTGACATCAAAAAATCTCCCTGTCTATTATCATCCAGCTAAATATGGATTGTTTGATACACTGTTTACTCAATCTGATAAAACAGTAAAAATGTTTGGTGTAGAGCATTATTTCAGTGCACCACCACAGCGTATCTACGATGTTCCTGCATCGGGCACTTCAGAACATAGTGTTGAATCTGAAGTTGAGGCTATTGAAAGATATGTTCAAACCACCACAGAAGTCGTTTCTGTGAGAACACCTTTCGTTGAGCAAAAAAGACAGTTAAAAAGAGTTTTAAAGTCATATGGTTGTAATGATGTGAACACAATCTTTCAGCAACCGAAGCATGAGAATGTTTTACTCTCATTGAGCATTCATGAACACACGACACAAAAAGCTTATGACTGGTTGAAGTCTCAGCCGGCTTTAAAAGGATACTTTGATCAACCAGGACTGAAGGTATTTGTCGATTTGAATCATGTGCATCGATTGGCTAGTAATGATGATTTACTCTACCAATTTTTGACCGATAGTGCCAAACGTAAAGATCAGCCGATAGGGCTATCTCCGGTTATTTATGATTTTTTAGAGTCTCTGACTAAACATGATGGTAAATTTACAGTAGAGAAAAATGTTTCATGCAGCCTACTGTTTGATGCAGATTCAAAAACGCCAATTAGTGGGTTTACAAATAACCTTGTCGTCCGTGATTACCGAGGTCAAGTTGTTTCTATTGTTGCACTGACACAAAGCTATGTTAAGGAAGCGCAACTTAAAAGATTTGTACAGCTGTGCAAGTTGCATCATATTAAGTTGTACGTGCTACCTCCAAAAGGCAAAAATGCTATCCAACGCGTTTATCATATATTAACGAAGTTTAATCAATAGGAGGATATAACCCAATGCTTACAATAAAAACTATCAATAACAACCAACGATCCTCTTTTGGACAGCTTATTCGAACCCATCGACTGCTTCAGCGTATGGCTTTGCGTGATTTATCAAAAAAATCGATGCTTTCGCATACCTTGCTAAACAGAATTGAACATGCTAAAAATCCGATTACTGATGCTTCCTTTACGAAGCTAGAACAAGCTTTAGATGTTAATTTTTTACACGATACTTCACTCAATACGTTGTTTGAAAAAGAGAAAAAAAAGCTCTATGATAGTTTTTATTACGCACAATCGCATCAAACCTTTGATAGTTATCGGATTTTGAGTGAACATGAAAACTATTACATGAAATCTTTAAAAGTAACGGATTATTTAATGCTTAAAATGGCGACTTACATTCATGGGCAACAATTTGATGTGAACGATATCGCTTTAGAAGTTTCGATTTTGGTGGACATAATTGATCTTGCGTCAGTCGATTCTCAAAGTAAGTTTTTCTTGCTGCGCGGCATGTATCACTTTTTATTGTTTGAGTTTAATCAGAGTATATCGGACCTAAGTAAGTCACATGAGTTGATTCAGGAGGAAAGGTTAATACCGATGATTGATTATTTTTTAGGTCGTTCTTATAGTGCGCAATACCAGACTAACTTAGCCAATACGTACTATCAAAATGCGTTAGCCGGGTTTGAAAAGTTTACCAACTTTCGTCGCCTAATATATGTTAGACTTTATATCGCGATTAATCAAATAAAAATGTATGAGTATGATATGGTGAGCGATGAGCTTTATGATGTATTAAAGCTAGCAGTCCGTGACAATATTGCTTGGGTAGTCCATGCCGGATATATTCATTTGATGTATTTAGCCATGCTTCAAAGAGATTATTATCAAGCTTTGGCTATAGGAGAAAAGATAACGTATAAATCGATGCAATACTATGTTTTAATGACCTACTCTGCGTACCGCACCAATAACTTAAAACTCGCAAAAAAAATAATTAAGCAATCGAGTGGAGCAGCACCGGAACTAGATGCTTTTAACTTGTATGATAAAGCCATGCAATACTTAAAATTAGTCGTCTTACGAAGTGACGAAGATGAAAAGAACATTGGGAAAATTTTAAAATCTTTCTACGAGACTTCACAAATGTCAAATGCATTTTTTGAACTAGAGTTAGCTTATGAAGTTTATCGAGAATTTTTAGTCGAACAACGTCGGTATAAAGAAGCCTATGCGCTAACAAATGAAATGATTCAAATTGTTCAAAAAACCATTCAATAGGAGTGTTTAAAATGTGTGTGTTTTGTCAAAAACAAGATCATTTAATATATAAAGATACGTATGTAAAAGCTTTTTACGATCGTTTTCCTGTTTCAAAAGGACATCTTTTAATCGTTCCCAATCGTCACACTGCATCGTATTTTAACTTAACACCAGATGAAAAAAGTGCGATGGATCGCGCAATAATATTTTTAAAATCATATATCGATGCGAAGTATCAGCCCGATGGATATAATATTGGTGTTAACATCGGAGCTGCATCAGGACAGACAGTTTTTCATGTTCATATTCATATGATTCCAAGGTATGAAGGTGATGTAGCACATCCGCGCGGTGGCGTTAGAGGCGTGATTCCTAGCAAACAAGACTATTAAAAAAACACAGTCTCACGACTGTGTTTGAACAACACTTTTTGGTTTACAAGTTGTTTTATGAATACGATTCAAGATATACATATATGCGACCACGATGAGCAGTAATAGAATGATTTTCCAGATTATGTTTGCTGGGCCTAATACAAGTGGTGTAAAAGCAATCCCAATCGCACCTAAAAATGCAATTACACAAGGTGTACACCCAAAGGTTAAAAGTCCGAACAAAAACGAAAAAAGCGGAATGCTATTGGAACCAACCGGCTCACGCTTGTTCATCGTAAGGTTAATCTGCGTTAATGATATCATTGAGCTCGTTAGAAGGGCAAGTAAAAGATTTATCCCCATGTGAAGGACAAACATACCTAAACCAATCGCTGCAATCATTTCAGCAATCGAGTTATTGGCAAGTATATCGAAGAAAATATATAAAGCGAAGATAAAGACAAAAATTCCAAGCCACATCAGTAAATTTTTCTTTGTTTGCTGAGCTTTCCACACTAATGGCAACATAATATCACTTCCTAAAGTTATCATAACATAATTTTCATCATTTCGATTGATGAAACGCCTAGCATTCAGTTAGCTTTACAAACTAAGAGAGGAGCGTTGAAAGATGTACCATAAAAACACAAAGAATCTCGCTGCAAAAATTCGGCTTGAACGTATACAAAAACGCTTCACTTTAAGAGAACTTGCCGAAATGACTTCTCTCTCACACGGGTATATTAATCGCATTGAGCAGGGTTTATTGACACCTTCTAAAGAGACATTAAAAACCATTCAAGAAGCGTTAGGGTTTAACTACAATGAAGCCTCGGCGGATTGCATTGAGTTTAAAACCTATTATAATTTGCTTTATAGAAGTGTGATTTATGCGGATTATGGAAAAGCTAAAGAATATTTAAGAATTTTAATAGACAAACAGGATGTCTATACGAACTGCGAATGTTTTATCGACTATTACATTATCGTTTTTATGGCCTTTCAGCAACTAAAGATTGAGCGGCATCGGTTAGAAGGTTTACACGAGAAAATTCAGATACTCTTACCGACGATGCGTAAATCTCAAAAAGAGATAGCTTTGTTACAAAGTGCTATATATAGCTATTATCAAGAAAAGAATATTTCTTTAGCTTTAGAAAAACTCACCTTGCATCAATCGTTATCAGAGAACTCGAATTTGCTCGCCATTAGTTATTTTTTAAACGGATTTATCTACTCACAAGACTACCGCAAATACAAACAAAGCTTACAGTTTTATCTTAAAGCCAAACAGTTGTTTCAAAATCAGAACAATTTTAATCGTGTTATTTTTGTCCGACTGTTCCAACAAATACTATACATCAATATGCATCGTTATCAAGAGTTTTTGGAATCGAACCAACAAACTACACGGTTTGCCGAGATTAAAGGCTTAGAAACAGTTTATAAGGTTTCGTTGAGCAACTTAGCAAGATACCACATCGCTAGGGGAGATTATGACGATGCACTGAAGCTCTATAATGGTTTTGTTGATGAAACGAGTAATGAGTATTATTTCCTAAAAGCTTACACATTATATAATTTAGGCTATCACGTTGAGGCACTAGCAACCTTAAAAGCATGTCGAAAAAAACAAAGAAGTGATTATCGAGGACTTTATTTGCTCGGAGTTCAATGTTTAGAAACGCTCATTAAAAATGTCTCGAGTAAAGAAAATGTACGTATGCTAAATCAATTTTTTGAGTTAGCTTTTGAACTGAAACAGTATTTATTCATTCGAATTGCGTATAAACTTATTAAAGTCTATATACCAGTGACACGACAGTACAAAGAAATCTATCACTACTCGGTTCGAGTTTTAGAAGCGATTCAACATATTTGTGGAAAGGAAGATGTTCATGAAGTCATTTCGTAAAGAACTCTCATTTCAAACCATCAAGCGTCGGGAACTAATCAATATTACGCATGACGTTCAGCGTTGTGTTGAATTAAGTGGTGTAAAAGAAGGGTTGGTTTTGGTAAATGCGATGCATATTACCGCCAGTGTTTTTATTAATGACGATGAATCTGGGTTACATCAAGATTTTGAAGTTTTTTTAGAGCGGTTAGCGCCTGAAAAACCGTATAGTCAGTACCGTCACAATACCTATGAAGATAATGCGGATGCACACTTGAAAAGAACGATTATGGGACGGGAAGTTGTGGTTGCTATTACGGACGGGAAACTAGATTTTGGTCCGTGGGAACAGATTTTTTATGGCGAGTTTGATGGCAAACGAAGAAAGCGCGTATTGGTTAAAATTATAGGAAACTAGGTAGGGGTGAAATCATGCAAGAAGTGACGTACTTTATGTTTTTAATCATGATCATCCTACGCATAGGGTTTGATTGTTTTAACAGCATTACACAAAAGTATTTTGGGAAGTCGTTTCAAAGTGCTTTGTCTCATGGTGTGTTTGGCATCGTCATCAGTTTGGCATATTATGAAGTATTATCGATATATGGGCTGGTGCTTATATGGGCTGGTTTAAAGGTAATCATTATGCTTTTATTACGACTTAAAACACGATTTAACATCGTTTTTTTCGTTAAAATGTTAATCCTTTATACTGTCATTGGATTTGCGACATTAATAACGATGTATAGCTTATTTGTTTTTTTAAAGGTACCAATCATTATTGTCTATATCGGGTTTTTGATTGTTATTGTGGGCTTGTATTTTTTTATTAATGCGTTTGTTTTAGAAAAACTTGTAACGCGCGTTCCTTTGCATATGCCATATGAGAATGTGATACGTAAATTTCAAATCGTTAATGACGTGTACTTGGTTAAGTCAAAAAGGTTTTATTTACCGATGAATGCCTTATTTACAGGCTTTCTTAAAAATAAGAAAGTACTGCTATCGGATAGATTAGTAAGCCGTCTGAGAAGCCGAGAATTAAGAGCCATTATCATTCATGAAATTGGTCATGAAAAGCTTAAACATTTGGTTTTGAGAGCACTTTTACTTGTCATTGCGCTCACTGGTTTTGCGGGATTGGTGTACACTGTATTTTATAGTCGTTTATCTTTAGAACACTTTGAGCAACAGGCAACGTTATTAATCATGGCTTCATGGGTTTATTTTAGTATCTTTGAGGTCTTAACGTATCGACTGGCACAACGTCAAGAATACCAAGCGGATGCCTTTGTCAAACAGCATTCATTAGGAGATTCATTGATTTCTGCGTTGGAAAAGATTACCCGCTATGAACCAGAACCAAGGGTAAACAGGCTTTATCAAAGTTTATTTTATTCACATCCACCAATCAATCAACGGATTAAGAAAATTAAGGCGTAAGCTAAAATCAGTAGGTTAAATATATGACATAAATCAATACGTGATATAATAATCTATATGGGGGTGTAGTATGATGAAAAAAACATTACCTAAAATACCATTGGTCTATCCATTACCGATTGCTTTGTTAGGAACACTATATGGGGATGATGTGTTGTACACCACGGTTAGAAACTTATCGATTATGGGGGAAAGTCCACCGCTTATTGGCGTGATGCTAGATAAGCAAAAACATGTTTTAAAACACTTAGATGTTGGAACGACTATCAGTATCAATTATCCTTCAACCACGATGATTGATAAGGCAGATTTATGCGCACATGTGCCGGGCAATAAGTTTGATAAATCGAGTTTGTTTAAAACTGGTTTCATCATTGAAACGCCATACATTGATGAATGCCCTGCGGTTATTATTTGTGAAATAATCGAAAAAGTTATTATAAAGAAACAATATCTCTTTGTGTGTCATGTAAGGCGAACATTAATTGATGAAGATATTGTTGTGGAAAAGAATATCCCATCGATGAACATCTTAGATCCGATTATTTATGGTTTAGATGATAAGTATTATAAAATTGGGTCTGTTTTTGGAAAAGCATCTTTAGAAGGAAAACAGCTTTATCAAGCGATGAAGAAAAAACTGGCACCAAAGCCCTATTCTTTCCATTTTAAGTATAAAATATGTCAGCTAAAAGATTCTGGAAAATCGTATCGCCGTTTGGCAAAGGAATACAATGTTTATCATGAAACGATTGAAGATTGGTATGCCCTTTACACCATGTTTGGACGCGAAGGGTTAACAAAACAGTTTGCCCAGCAACTCGCAAATACAAAGTTTACACATGAAGAAAAAGATGAAATTGTTGGATTGATTAAGTCTGGGAAAATAACCTACCGAGATGCCTGCCAAACGTATTTTGTAAGTTTATCACGGCTTAAAAATTGGGTCAAAAAAAGACGATGATTTTAAAAAAAGGGGGAGTTCCCCTTTTTTGGTTAGTATACCAACTTAATATTGCGTTTTGGTTGTTTTATTACGGGTCGAGACATACAATATTTTAGGATGGTGATTGTATGCGATTCTTATATTGGATTCAAAAAAAATTGGTGATTAGTATATTTATTGGGATGATTATTGGGTTTGTAATCGGTGTTTTAGCTGATGATTTAAGCGGATTAAGAGTTTTTGTGACACCGTTGTCAGTGCTCATGGTGTATCCGATGATGGTTACCTTAAACTACCGTAGTTTGTTGGTACGAGGAAATGTGAAACTCCAACTCGTAACTCAAATGATTAATTTTATCTATTTGCCTTTACTAGCTGTATTATTTGGGGTTATTTTCTTCCGCGATTATCCTGCGTTTCGTCTAGGCATTTTACTCATTGCACTATTACCTACATCAGGGATGACCGTATCTTGGACGGTGATGGCAAAGGGGAATGTTAGTGAGGCGATTCGGATGATTGTGATTGGTTTGATTTTGGCTGGTTTTATTACACCTTTATACATTGGTGCCTTTATGGATGCCTCAACGGCAGTTCCGTTTCGTGATATTTTTAGGCAGATTGTTTTCATTGTGTTTGTACCGATGTTCTTGGGGTTTATTACACAAATAAGTTTGAAAAAAATCTTTACTGAACCTGTGTTTAAAAATGCGATTAAGCCGATTTTTCCTGCGTTTTCGACACTTGCAGTGGTTGTTTTAATCACGATGGTGGTGGCGATGCGTGCACAAATGATTGTTTCGAATCCGAATGTATTGTTGGTGATTATTTTGCCGATTGTACTAGGGTATCTTGTGATGCTGGGCAGCTTACATTATATCGGAACCTTACTTTTTAATCGTGAGGATCGAATTGCGATGATGAATGGAACGATGATTCGAAGTTTGTCACTTGCTTTAGCGATTGCGCTAACTGTGTTTGATGAAGGTGCAGAGGTTGCTTTAGTCATTGCGATTGCTTATATGGTTCAGGTACAGCTTGCAGCATGGTATGTTAAGCGGTCGATGATACGCTATAAACCAGTAGTCAATGACAACTTATAATGATTATAATTTAATTGTAAAACAACTTTAAACTGTAAAACGCTTGATTCAAGCGTTTTTTTACTGGGAATTAGTGGTGTGAGAAGATTTTATTGAGAATTGTCGGTGTAAGCGCTTTATGATATAATAATTGAGTATGTTGATAAATCTAAATTGTTTGTCGGTACAGACAATCATTACTCTAAGAGGTGAATTATGCGGATAAAAGAACACCCCATCCTTACGTTTGAAGCGAAGGAAGAGATTCAGTTTTATTACAATGGAGAACGCATCGTTGGTTACCGGGGAGATACGATTGCATCGGCCTTACATGCGGCAGGCGTTAAGAAATTAAGCGAATCGATTCATCAGCAACGTCCAAGGGGCTTTTACTGTGCAATTGGTAATTGTGCTTCTTGTAATATGGAAGTGAATGGTGTCCCGAATGTTAGAACTTGTATCACGCCGTTAGAAGCTAATATGGATGTCCGGCAGCAAGTTGGAAAGGGGCGGGTTCGATGAAGCGTGCTGAGTTTGTTATTATTGGAGCTGGACCAGCGGGGTTGAGAGCCGCTAAGTCTTTGCTTGATGCCGGGGCGAAAGTGTTGATTATTGATCGTAGTGATTTGTTAGGTGGGCAGTTGACAAAGCAAACCCATATGTTTTTTGGGTCTGAAAAGCAACATGCGTCTAAACGTGGTATTGATATTTTGAAACTTATGGTTGATGCGATTATTGAACATGAAAACCTTGAAATTATTACCAACGCTACTGTGGTAGGATTGTATAAGGATTTTGTGATCGGGTATGTAAAAGCGGATGTCTATTATAAAATTCAGGCTGATTCAATCATCCTTGCAACTGGCGCGAGTGAAAAAGCGATTCCTTTTGAAAACAATGATTTACCTGGGGTATATGCGGCGGGCGCTGTGCAGACATTGATGAATGTTTACGGAGTGAAACCTGGTGAGAAAGTATTGATGGTCGGTAGTGGAAATATTGGACTTATTGTTGCTTATCAGTTAATGCAAGCAGGTGTTGAAGTGGTCAAGTTAATTGAAGCTGCATCGCATATTGGTGGTTATTTGGTCCACGCATCGAAGATTAAACGCTTAGGTGTCGACATTTGTACGAATATGAGTGTCAAAAGAGCGCTTGGGAAAGATCATGTTGAGGCTGTTGAGATTTGGAAGCTCGATGCGCAGTGGAAAGGGATTGAAGGTACTGAAGAAACACTCGAAGTCGATACGATATGTATGGCGGTTGGGTTAGCACCACTGACTGAACTTTTACAGCAACTTGGCGCTGAGGTTAAGTATGTAAGAGAACTCGGTGGGAATGTACCAGTGATCAATCAGCAGTTTAAAACAAGTATTGATGGCGTTTATGCTTGTGGGGATGTTGCGGGTATTGAAGAGGCAAGCAGTGCGATGATGGCTGGTGAGATAGCCGGTATTGAAGCAGCCCTAAGTAGAGGGTATGATGTCGAAAATGCTGCAAATAGATTAAACGAGTTACGTGAAGATTTATCAAATTTACGCAATGGACCTCACGGTGAAAAAATACGTGCTGGTTTGGCAAAGTTGGGGGTTTTATAATGATAGAAAAGACTGGTGTGCCCAGCAAAGACTTGATAGAATCTATTTTTCCTGATAAAGTAGTCCTTAAAAAACCGAAAGCGATTATCGAGTGTTATAAGGAAATTCCTTGTAATCCTTGCAGTACGAGTTGCCCTTTCGATGCGATCCATGTTCCCGAAGATATCAATGTGAGACCAGAAATTGATTTTGATAAATGTACTGGGTGTGGTATTTGTGTTTATAATTGTCCAGGGTTAGCAATTACTGTGATGCAACTTCAAAACGGAAAAGTTTCGATAAAACTTCCGTATGAATTTACTCCACTCCCAACGGTAGGTGAGATGGTGAATGTGATGAATCGCGCTGGGGAAGTCATTACAAAAGGTGAAATCACGAAAGTTCAGTTAACAGATAAGATGAATAAAACAGCACTTATTCATATGGTTATTGATGAAATATATCTTCATGAAGCGATTACGATAGAGGTGAAGCATGGACGCTAAAAATGTAATCATTTGTCGCTGCTCAGATGTGACACTAGAAGATTTGTTTGAGTTGTTTGAGCAAGGTTACACAACGTTTGAAGAACTGAAGAGAATAAAACGTGTTGGCATGGGACCTTGTCAGGCGAACACGTGCGGTAAAATGGTACAATGGGAGATTGCAAAGTATTTCAATAAACCATTAGAAGAAGTACCGTTTCATAATATGAGACCATTTACCATGGGTGTCAAGCTTAAAGCGATTAAGGAGGCCGCTGAAGATGAAGAATAAACCTTTTCCGAAAAACGCCGAGGTTGTTATTATTGGTGCAGGGATCAGCGGGTGTAGTATCGCGTATAATTTGGCAAAACAGGGCCAAAAGAATATAATAGTATTAGAACGCGAGTATATTACCAGTGGTGCAACCGGTCGTTGCGGCGCTGGAGTGCGCCAACAATGGGCAACAAAAGCAAACTGTATATTGGCTAAAAAAAGTGTTGAATTTTTTGAAAATGCTCAAGAAATTCTTGATTATGATGGTGACATTGAGTTTAAACAAGAAGGGTATTTAGTGATTGCTTCGAATCAAACAGAAGCAGCACAGTTTGAAAAAAATGTTAAACTTCAAAACAGCTTAGGTATACCATCGCGCGTTTTAACGAAAGAAGAGGCATTGGAAATCGTTCCGCATTTAAACGTCGATGTTGTTCACAGTGCGACGTTTTGTAAAACAGATGGCCATCTGAATCCATTTACGATGACGGATGCGTATTATAAAGCGGCGAAACGCTTGGGTGTTGAATTTTATACATACACTACAGTGACTGGTATTGAACGCGATGAAACAAAGGTAACTGCGGTTCATACCGACAAAGGGACTGTTAAAACGGCTGTTGTTGTAAATGCTGCAGGTGGATGGGCGAAAGAGGTTGGATCCATGGTCGATGTTGAGATTCCGGTGTACTCTGAAAATCATGAGATTTTGGTTACGGAACCGGTTGAGAAGATGCAAGGTCCGATGGTCATTTCTTTTTCGCAAAATATATATTGCCAGCAAACACCACACGGTGCATTTATTATGGGCCGGGGTGATAAAAATATGCCCAAAGGGCACGACGTTAGTTCTAGCTGGAAGTTCTTAGATGAAATGAGTAAAACAGTAACGCGTTTGCTCCCACCAATCGGTGAGTTGCGTGTTATTAGACAATGGGGTGGTCTCTACAATATGAGTCCGGATCACCAACCCATCATTGGGGGAACCAAACAGTTAAAAGGGTTCTACATGGCTTGTGGTTTTAGTGGACACGGATTTATGTTAGCGCCGATGACAGGGTTATTGCTCAGTGAGTTAATCTTAGGGAAAGAACCTACGCTTCCTATGGAAGACATGGCTTTAGAGCGCTTTGATGGAAAAGAAATTAGAGAACTAGAAACCAGCGTCGTATAAACAGAAAGGGTGAGCCGATATGGCCATTTATGACTTCACGTGTGAAACGCTAAGGGACTATAATCTAAAAGAGAACATTAAATCTTATCAAGAAGGTTTAAAAACCGTTGAAGGGTTTTTAGGACAAACCTATCCATTAATCATCAATGGGGAACGTGTTAAAACAAACACGAAAATTGACTCTGTTAATCCAGCGAATTACGATGAGATTATTGGATCGATGTATCAAGCTTCCAAAAAAGAAGTTGATTATGCGATGGAAAGTGCACTAACAGCATTTGAAAGTTGGAAAAAAGTTTCTCCTGAAGTTCGAGCTGATGTGCTTTTCAAAGCTGCGAATATTATCCGTAGAAGACATTTTGAGTTCAGTGCACTAATGACAAAAGAAGCAGGAAAACCCTATGCAGAAGCTGATGGTGATACAGCTGAGGCGATTGACTTTTTAGAGTATTACGGCCGTCAAATGTTAAAAATGACTGAAGTCGACAAACAAATTTTAAGTCGCAAGAACCTTGAACGAAACCAGTATTTTTATATACCACTTGGTGTTGGAGCAATCATTACGCCGTGGAATTTTCCGTTAGCTATTTTAACGGGGATGACGAGCGCCGCTATTGTGGCTGGTAATACCGTTTTATTAAAACCAGCAGCCACAACGCAAGTGATTGCCTATAAATTTATTGAGGTGTTAGAAGAAGCGGGTATGCCGAGAGGCGTCGTAAACTTAGTTCCTGGAAAAGGTAGTGAGATTGGTGATTATATGGTCAATCACCCAAAGACGCGATTCGTCTCTTTTACAGGAAGCAAAGAAGTTGGAATACATATTTATGAGTCGGCGGCTAAAGTGCAAAAAGGGCAGCGTTGGCTAAAACGTGTCGTTGCAGAAATGGGTGGAAAAGATGCTATCATTGTTGATAAGGACTATGACCCTAACTTAGCGGCACAACATATTAGTGCGAGTGCATTCGGCTTTAGCGGTCAAAAATGTAGCGCATGTAGCCGAGCGATTATTCATGAAGATGTTTATGAAGATGTGTTAGAAGCGCTTAAAAAACATGTTAAAGCGATTAACGTTGACGATCCATCGAAGGATGATACCGATATGGGACCGGTCAATGATCAAAATGCTTTTGAAAAAATAAATGCGTATATCGAGATTGGTAAAAAAGAAGGTAGACTACTTGTTGGAGGAGGCTCTGATGCTTCTAAGGGGTGGTTTATCGAGCCGACAGTCTTTGTAGATGTTGATCCAAAAGCTCGTATTATGCAAGAAGAAATCTTTGGACCAGTACTCTCGGTCACAAAAGTTTCATCATTTGATGAAGCGATTGACGTTGCGAATGATACTGAATTTGGGTTGACAGGAGCGGTACTTTCAAACAACCGTCAAAACCTTGAGATTGCAAGAGAAGATTTCCATGTTGGAAATTTATACTTTAACCGAAAATGTACTGGCGCGATCGTCGGGTACCAACCGTTTGGTGGATTTAATATGAGTGGTACCGATGCGAAAGCAGGCGGACCTGATTATTTGTTGTTGTTTATGCAAGCTAAGACGGTCACAGAACAACTTTAATGAAATAGGTGTTCGCTGTTTCTAAACAGCGAACATTTTTTTTGTATGGTATAATAAGTTGTATCATTTGGAGGGATAAGCGATGAAAAAAATCATTTTTGAAATCGATGCACAAATAAAAGCAAATCTAGACGCATTTTTGAAAGATGTTCAAGAAATATATCGCTTTCATGAGGTTCGAGTGACTTTTTCTGAAGGTCAAAATACGGGGATTTTATTAGACATCTTTAAAACTATTACGCATCCGATGATGCAGAAGTTTTTGATTGTGATGCTTTTGCAGCATCATAGCGATGTTGTAAATTTACAGCTAGAAAACGGGATTTTAAAGCTCGATGAACTCAACATCTTAGAGATCACCGAAACGGATTTTTATAAGGCGTTTCAGTTTGATGATGATTTTCGCGAAGTCCGGTTTCATAAAGAGAAGATTTTATTGTTACTAAGTATCTTGACAGCGCAGCTATATGATAATTATGAAGATGTTTTCTACGCTTTTTATAAGGGAGATATCAAAGCTTTTAGAGATCGTTTAGAAGGTATAGATATACATGATCAAGATGCTAAGCTACTCCGAGTCGTTGGATGTGCTTTAGACCTTGAGATAATAAAGCTTGATTTAGCGCCACATGCCTATTTCGAAGCTTCAATTAAGCGCGATGAAAGTATAGAAAATCAGCTGGTGTTTGTGAAATATTTAATCTACAAGGAAAATGAAACGGTTGGGATACCGTTGATTGAAACAATCTTAGGTAATGATCAACTTGATACTGACAGTAGATATTATGCGATGCTAAAATACTATTTAAGTGAATTTTATGTTCAGGATGCATCACCACAAAAAGCAACACCAATGCTAAAAGCGTTGTATGAATCTAATCAGACACCCGTTTATTTTAAAATTGCAAGTTATTATTTGCAAGCTGAGATTTATGCAGACATGCTAGCCTATGAAGAAGCCAAAAGTATGTATCAAAAAATACTCAGTTTGTATGGCTATTTAGCAGATAAACACCCTTTAGGGGAATTATATGTGGCATTGTTTGAACAGGCGTATCAGCGTTATCAAAACATCGAAATGCGGTCGATGGAATCTTGGAGGTAATAATTGCGAGTAAACAAGATTCGGTTTACAGAGTAATTTTTCATGGTATAATTGTTTCAGTTGAAAGCGAGGTGGTACTGTGAAAGTTGTCTTCATGATGATGTTGTTTATGTTTACGTTATATGGCTGCGGAAGTAGAGAGTATACGATTTCTTTTGAAACAGGAAACGACACAAGTGTGGTTCCGATTACAACGCGTAAAAGTCAAAGTGTACGAATGCCTATTCCTGTGCACCCCACCGATCATTTTGTTGGATGGTTTGAAGATGAGGATTTTACAAAACATGTCTTTAGAAGTACTGATGTGTCTTCAAATACCACTTTATATGCTAAATGGATGACTCCGAGTGATTTTTTTTATGGTCAATATTTTAATCGACACAACCCTGTGGTTGCGATTGAGATTAAAAACTATGGAACGATTCTTGTGGAATTGTTTCCAGAACATGCACCGAACACGGTAAGAAACTTTATTTATTTAGTCGAACAAGGTTATTATGATGGGGTTCCTTTTCATCGTGTTGTTGAAGATTTTGTCATTCAAGCAGGTGATGGTGAAAGGCGGGATTGTCGGATTCGTGGTGAGTTTTTAGCCAACGGTATCATCAATCCTCTTCCTCATGTACGCGGTGCCATATCTATGGCACGTGTTGGGGGTTTAAACAATTCAGCTTCAACACAGTTTTTCATTATGCACCAAACCGTCCAACACCTGAATCATAACTATGCCGGATTCGGTATAATGACCCATGGTTTTGATGTATTAGATGCGATTGCGACAAGTGATACGGGTAGTGGCGAAGTTCCACTAGAAGCCATTGTTATAGACACAATACGCATTGATCGTAAAGGTATTTCATACGATCCACCAATATGTGTAAATTAAAACACTCCGAGCGGAGTGTTTTTTAGTTAAAGTATTTTCTTTTAATTTGAGCTAAGGCTTGTTGACCTGACAAGACCACCATCGGCATCCCACCACCAGGATTCGTAGAACCACCCACAAAGTATAGATTGTTAAAGAATGTACTACGTTTTGGGAACTTGAATCCCATATTTTTTTCTTTGTGAGCAAGGGTACCATAGATTGAACCGTGTGTTGAACTGTAGGTGTTCATAATCGTTTCAGGTGTCCAAATTTCTTCGGTAACGATGTGTTTGCGAATGTCTTTCAAACCCATGCGTTCAAGCTTATCTAACAAGATTTTTTTGAAACTGTGATACTCATTTTGGGTAAAGGGTTTATCTCTATCAAGGTTCGGAATATGCGGAAGTATTTTGATAATTTCATGATCTTTTGGACCCTGTGAAGGGTCTGTTTTCATCGGTGCAACTAGGTATATGGTAGGATCGCTTGGAAGCTCTTTATCGTTAAATATAGCGTTGAAGTGTTCTGCTTGGTTTTCGCCATGAAATATGTTGTGGTGTGCGAGTTGTGGATAGGATTTGTTTAAGCCTAGGTGTAGCGCAAACCCTGAACAACTCGCTGGATATTTATCCTTGAGTGATTTCAATTGTGTTTCTGGAATATGGGCAATTTTCTCATAAAAAGGGATTGCTTCCATGTTTGAAATGACAATATCACTATGCAATGTTTTTCCGTTTTTAAGACGCAAGGTGTGAATAGCATTATGTGTGGTGGATAAAGATTTGACTTCAGCATTTTTAATTACAGTTATGTCCAGTTCTTTGATTAGCTTTTCTAAACCTTTGGAAAGTTGGAACATCCCACCTTCGACATACCATAAGTCAAACTTCCACTGGATGTATGAAAGTAAGTTCATTACTGCAGGCGCTTCAAACGGAGAAGCTCCAACGTACTTAATGAAAAAGTTCATTGTGTCGATTAAGTATGGATTGCTTAGGTGTTTACGCGTGCCTTGATCCATTGTTTTAAACATGTCACTATCTTTGATGATTTTCCAAGGTTTATAGTATTTTAACGTATCGAGTTTTTTTTCACTTTGGTGCTCGAATAGCGTCGCTTTACTGAAGTTGTAGAGTGTTTCTGTATAGTCATAAAAACTTTTCAGTTCTTTGATGTCTGTTTCATTTAAAAAGTCGTTTGTTTCTTGCATTAAGTCTATGCTAGCTTCAAGATTCAAGACTTTTCCATCTGGGAAAAAATTTCTCCAATGTGGTCTTACAGGAACGAGTTTGAAGTAGTCTTCCATATTTTTATTATGCATTTTAAACAATGGTTCGAATAGGTGTGGCATCGTAAAAATAGAAGGGCCTAGGTCGAAGGTGAATCCTTGTTTCTTTGTTTGATTCAGTTTACCACCGAGGTGGTTGTTTTTTTCAATTAATGTTATGGATACATTTGGTAGTGTGGCGAGTGAGATTGCGGCGGACATACCACCGAGACCTCCACCAATAATAATGATGTTTTTCTTGTGCATAAAATTTCCTCCTTACTAATAGATGAATGGAATAAAGCGATAGCGCTCATTTTTCCATAAAATATATTTGTTGCCAAGTACGGTTTCCATATTTTTTTCTTCAATCTGCATACGGTTGTTTAGTAAAACACCCATTACAAGTATAGCGAATACTAGCATAAGTATGTTTTGAAAAAATAATGGTACGGCTATGGTTAGTAGAAAAAGCCCTAAATATAGTGGGTGTCTTAAAATTTTGTAGGGTCCATCACTAATGAGTTCTTGATCTTCTTTGACCTGGACGTCACGCGTGAAATACTTTCCGAGTTTTATCGAGCTTGTATACCTAAGTCCAATGCCTACGATATAGAAGCTGATACCAATAAAGTGCATGAAATAATTAGATATGGTGAATAGATTAAACCATGTAAGTATGATGGTAAGTGTGATGGTAGTGACGATACCAGCTAAGATGTATAAAAAGCTCTTTTTCTCTTGATAATCCCCATTATCATACTTAGATGGGAAAATAATAAACTCTAAAATCCATAAGATGGTTATTATATAGAAAAGAATATGTGGTAAGGTTGGTGCAAAGAAAGTGTCCATATAAAAGTCTCCTTATATGCTCTATGACATCATTTTACCACAGGCTGTGGTATAATGATATCATTAAGAAGTGAATGTTGTATGATTGAAAGGAGTGTATGTATGAGTTTGGTGGAACTGTTTCAGCAGCTTCAAAAGGATGCGGAATCTGGAGATGTGAGTGCGCAAGCAGAGCTTGCCAAAAGATATGAGTTTGGAGAAGGAACTGAAATTGATTTAATTCAAGCCTTCTATTACGCTTCTTTAGCCGCTGAAAACGGGGATTTAGAGTCTTTAAATACGCTTGCAATTTTTTATGCGACTGGAAAAGGAACAGATCAAAATATAGACTTGGCGAATGAACTTTTTGAAAAAGCGGCAGAAGCCGGGTTCGATAAGGCAATTTTAAACCTTGCTCGGATGTTTTCTGAAGGTCATTATAATAATAAAGATAAGTTATTACAGTATTTGAATACGGTTTCTAAAGAGAATCAGAAACAAGCGAGAAAGGTTATGAAAATCATTGCAAATGATGTTTAGTGGGTCTAATATATAAAAAAATCTATTAAAAACATGTATTTTACTTCTATATATGAGTAATATGACATGTGAATTAGTATTTTGCCTTGAAACAATAATAAGGATATTATATAATGTTGTTGTATCGCAAAAGATGCTTGTTTTTTGTAGAAGCGTTTATACTGGTTTTATTATGTAAGTCAGCATATTTCTACTTTACACAATATTCTTAAAGTGATATAATTACGAAAAAGTGTAGCTTTCTAACCATAAGCTACGAAGCAAATTGTTTCAAATTTTCATCTCAGCATCATTGTTTTACAGGTAGATATGAATTTTCATACGAGTTTTAGATTATAGAATTTGTATGAAGTTTATATAAATTGATTATTCTAATAATCAAAAAAAAGAGAGGAGATATAATTTTGAAAAAATTTCTATTAGTTCTTGCTTTAGGACTTCTCGCGTTTACTGCAACTGCTTGTGGTGACGACGATGTTGATCCAGATCCAGATCCAGATCCAGATCCAGATAATGGAGATCCAGATCCAGATCCAGATCCAGACCCGGATCCGGATGATCCACAAACTACATTTAGCGGTGTAGAGGATATTACTGTTGATCCATTAGCACCAGATGTCGAACCGTTTGACCCACTAGAAGGTGTTACAGCGGAAGATGACGAAGAAGGTGACTTAACTGACAGTGTCTTATTTGTTGGTGCAGTTGACCAAATGGCTGTTGGTGACTACGTATTAGTGTACTATGTAACTAATGCTCGTGGTGAAACTGTTTTTGCTAAACGTACAGTAACGGTTGAGGGGATTTTATACCCTACGGGTGAATTCTCATATCAATTTGCTGATGCAGAAACACGTCATGAGTTATTCGGTGCTATGGAACGCTACTTACTTGAGACTATGTACGGAGGAATTCCAGTATTTGCGAACGCTGGATTCGTAATGTATAGTTCTCGTGTTGAGTTACCTGTTGAAGAGTATATTCCAGTTATGGGATTCTCAGCACTTCGCGGATCGATGACAGAAGATGACTCGAACATATCATTTGCGGGAGACACTTTTGGTAATGCTGATGAGTATACTTACAGAACAGCATTAGGACAAAA
>SKGE01000040.1 GCA_007117625.1 Candidatus Izemoplasma sp.
AAGCGCTACTGTAAGACGGCCTTTTGCCTATTTGACAAAAATAAAAAAGCCGATAAACGGCTTTATAAAGGCAATATGGCGTTCCGGGAGGGATTCGAACCCCCGACCGACGGCTTAGAAGGCCGTTGCTCTATCCAACTGAGCTACCGAAACAGTTGAAACGCGTTATTTATTATATAATAACGCATTCTAAAAGTAAAGTGCTAAACGGCGCAAAACGCATAATTAATCATTTATTAGAAAACGGTTTAAAAAGTCGAGTCGTAAAACGTGTTTGCTGCGTAAATATTTCGTGATATAAGTTTCTAATTGTTGTCTTAAATGGGCTTCTTGTGAAGGGTCTCCTTGATAAGGTCGGTGTAAATAATAGCGGTTTTCACCATCGATAATCGATAAATCCGGAAGTAAGACATAATTATCAAGTCCCGACAACATGTCTTGACCAAAGAAATAGCTAAAATCAGCATCGCTATGGATCAAGTTTAAAAGCGTTGGTGCGAGATCAATTGTGGAACCAACGGCCTCAAACACCGTCGCTTGCATGTCTGGGTGATAAAGGATTAATGATTGCTGGTAAAGTTCGAAAGTATCCGTATCAATCTCTAAAAAGGCTTCATAGGTATTGGTATCTAACATAAACGGATAATGATCGGTGTAGATTGCGATAAGTGTATTATCATAAACCCCTTCGGCTTGAAGGCGGTCAATTAGCCCTTCTAAGAATAGATCAAACTCAATCATCTTTTGTAAGTATACACGAATTTGATCGTCGAGCGTATCATCATATAGTGTATTGATCAACGCGTTGTGGTGATCTGTAACGGCGGGTTGATAGCCACCGTGAAGTCCGTAGGTAAGGTATTTAATATAAAACGGTGTTTCATACCCAACAAAGGTGTCCATAAAATAAAGCATATGCGTATCGAGTAAGGGATCGTAATTAAAGGCAGGATCAGTATCTTCAATAAACTTAACGGTTTCAAAGCCCATGTTTGGCATAAGCGTTTCGCGTTGATAAAACCAGGCATATCCTGCATGGAAATAATAGCTATGGTATCCTGCATCGGTTAACTGTGCCGCAATGCTTTTAGGGTACTCAATGGCTTGATAGGTATAGCAAGCATTGTTTGAAAAAGCGTTTGATGTATACGCATGCATACTTGTAAGCGCCATAAATTCACTATTACACGTTGCGCCTTGACTTACTGTTGGTACATAATAGTTATCAAAACGGAACCCTTCGTTATACAACCGATATAGATTCGGTGTTAAAACCGGATCTATGAATCGAGAATCTAGTGACTCTACAGTAATTTGAATAAGATTTGCGCCTTGAAAAAGATCACTATAGGCATTCGCTTCATGGTTTGGACGGTTCGTAAAGAAATCTATTAAATCCGCTTCAATCGCTTCATCATTGTGACGAACCGGTAAGCGCATTAAATCAAGTAGATGATAGTAATAATAGCCAAATCGAGACGCAAACTCATAGGTATCATACATCTCATTGTACAAAAATGTATCGGATTGATAATAATCCATCGTATACGCTTCTTCTTCACGGTTGAAATGCATTAAAAAGACAATATGTACAAAGATTAAGAATACTAAGAATCCATAATCAGCTTTAAACAATCGGTCTGGTGTTTTGCGACGAAGAATTACAAACAGCAGCATCCCAAAAACAACAAGTGCTGCAAGCAGTGCGGGGACAATCGCGAGATCGTATTCTACGGTGAGTTCTGCGGACATAAAGCTAAGCCCTTGGGCGTTCGCACGCGTCGTGAGCATCCCAAAGTAACCATAATACATATAATCCGCAATCCCAACAATTGTCCAAAGTAAAACAAATACACTATAAAAAACTTTTTGCATCCAAAGTTTTTTTAAAACAAGTGTCACAAGCATGCCGATTCCTATCATTACCAATGCATCGATAAAAAAGCCAAGCCCAAAAAGTCTTAGCGGTAAGACGAAACTTAGTAAAACCCTTATTAACATTGTATAGGCAAACACAAAAATCATAAAATACATCGAGCGTTTCATAACATCACCTGAAGTTATTATATCACGTTAAATAGCGTTTTGAACCAAAAAAAAGAGAACTTAGAGGTTCTCTTTTCGTTCGAGTTGTTTGATAAAGCAAGCATCATCCGTGCGGCAGTGATCGGTACCATAGTGACTACATTTTCCTTCAACGACAATTTGTAGCTTTTCAATGTCAAAGTTTTTAAAAATCTCTTGCTGCTTAATCACATCGAAAATGTTACTATCGTTAATTTCGATAATATTATTGTTAACCTTACATGTAACATGAATATGTGAATCGGCACTATGCGACCGTTCATCAATCGTTAAGTCATAATGTTTCTTTCCATTAATGAAAATCTGTGTGATAATTTTATGCTCAATTAAAAAATCGATATTATTATACACCGTTCCAAGATTTCGATACCCACGTTTTTTAAGTTCTGTATGTATTTCTTGAATGGTTAAGTGCTTCCCTTCTAACACATCAATAATCGCTCGCCGTTGCTTCGTTATGCGAACATTTTGCTTTCTTAGCTCGTTAAAAACTTTTTCTTTAGAATCCATACACATCACCTGTAACTATATTAACATTTTTATAAATAAAAAAATAGTGAAATACTTAACGAATAAAAACACCTAAATTTTTAGGTGTTATTTGTAATATTTCTCTTCAATCTTTTGTTTGACATAACTCGGTACAAATGTTTCTAAATCTCCCTTAAACTCAGCAATTTCTTTGACGGTCGTTGAGCTTAAAAATGAATACTTATTATCCGTCATAAAAAAGATAGAATCAATCGATTTATCCAAAACACGATTGGCATGGGTCATTTGAAACTCATACTCGAAATCGGTGAGCGCTCTTAAACCACGTACAATATGTGTTGCGCCAAGTTCTTTGGCCCGTTTAACCGTTAAGGTTTGGTTGGTTTCAATTTGAAGCTGGTCTTTACATGCACTCAAAACATTTTCAATCATATCGATGCGTTCTGTTTCAGTAAAAAGTGATTTTTTATTTGGATTGACACTAACTAAAATAATCAGTTTATCAAAAACCTTTAAGGCGCGTTTGACAATATCAATATGTCCATAGGTAATCGGATCAAAACTCCCTGGATAGATCCCCGTTTTCATCTTACTCACTCCATTCATAAAATCGAACCAATGTAATTCCAACGACACGTTCTTTCACAACCTTTAATGCATCAGGTACATCAGTTGGTGTGTTTTTATGACTCAATGATACCACGAGTCCCTGGCTTTGTAAAAGTTTCTTTTCGACGATAGCTTCAAGGCTTTCTTGAAGGTAATTTGTTTGATAAGGTGGATCAAGTAGGATCAATTGATAGTCTTCTTTAGCCTGCTTTAAAAACGAAAATGCATCTTGAAAATAACAATGTGCAGGTTCAATTTCAAGCAGCTTTAGGTTTTTATTTAACACACTATATGCTTCTTTATCAACTTCAACAAAATCTGCTTGCTTCGCACCTCGAGATATGGCTTCAATCCCTAAAGCTCCACTTCCTGCGAACAAATCGAGTACTGTTTTATCATAAACATCAGTACCCAACATATTGAACATCGTTTCTTTCACACGGTCTTTAGTGCTTCGTGTGGTTTGCGATGTTGTCTCAAACAGTATTCTTCGTTTATAGATTCCACTGATGACACGCATCGAATCGCCTCCAAAAAGAAAGTGGGCAAAACGCCCACTTAATTATCCATAAGTAATTGCTTCAACTGCTTTTGTATCAAGCTTTTCAACAAGTAGGGTAATCAACTTAATTAAGTTATCGTAATCGTCTTGATGTACGATTGAGGTGTGTGAATGTAAATAACGTACTGGTAAACAGAGTGCGATTGATGGTACGCCTGCACGTGAAAGATGGATTTTACCACCATCGGTTCCACCACGTTGTAAGTAGGTTAACTGATACGGAATGTTTGCTTCATCCGCAACTTCTAGCACGAAATCACGTAATCCCTTATGTCCGACCATAGAAGAATCTGAAATCATGATGCCAACACCTTCACCTAAAACAGTATCCTTACTTCCTTTAGGGAAGTCATAGGCAATCGTTGTATCAACAGCGATTCCAATATCAGGGTTAACTTTATAAGCGCTCGTTCCAGCGCCACGGAGTCCAACTTCTTCTTGAACCGTTCCTACTCCGTAATAAACATTGGGATGATTTTTCTTTTTTAACGCTTTTAAAACCTCGACAGCTGCCGCACAACCCACACGGTTGTCCCAAGCTTTTCCAAGTAAGTATTTTTCGTTATTTAGTGGTGTTGTTTCGATATAAGGCGTAATCATATCGCCAAGACGAATTCCAAGCTTTTCAGCCTCTTCTTTGTCTTTAACACCCATATCTAAATACATATCATCGATAGGGACTGGCTTTTTGCGCTCTTCCGGGGTTAAAATATGTGGTGCTTTTGCGCCGATCACACCGCGAAGGCGAATCCCTTCTTTGGTCGTGATTTCCATTTGCTGTGCAAGCATTACTTGGCTCCACCATCCACCTGCAGGGATAAACTTTACATACCCTTCATCGGTGATTTTTGTGACGATGAACCCAACTTCATCCATATGCCCCGCGACCATAATACGCGGTCCATTTGAATCGCCAACTTTTTCAGCAACAATACTTCCTAAGTTATCAAAACTGATGGTTCCGTAATCTTTCATCTGTGCTTCCATGTACTTGCGCACAGCGGTTTCCTGTCCAGGAATACCGTTTAGCATAGACATTTCTTTTAATATTTTACTCATGAAACCCTCCTGAAATAATTATTTTCTGACTTTATCAATACCAAAAACCAGCAGCAATACACCATAAGCTGCAATTAAAGCGAACAAAATCCATTCAAAGAGATCGCCAAAATTAGGTCCGCCAAACCAGATGTAAGCTCCTAAGGTTAAAACAACCATGTAGATTAAGAAGGCCTCAAAACTACGTCTTAATTTTAGCAACTGTAAAATTAACAAGTAGACAAACCCTCTTAAATAAAGCACTAGCCCTAAGACCAAAGACATGCTTAACTCATTAAATATGAGCAACACAGCTAACGTAATTGCAACGACTGCCTCAACGGCAATAATCATCAAAGCATTGCTGTTTTTGTAGCCAGCTCTCGTACGGTTAAAACGAAACACCGTATAAAGAATAATTAGAGCACCCACAACAACATTTACAGTATCACTAAACCAATCAAAGACAAACATGCCTAATACCGCAAAAGCAATTAGCGCAACACCTAGTATAATGTTTAACACTGGATGTTTAAGAACGAATTTTTTCATTGTATCGCCTCCTCATTCATTGTATCATGAATTTTCCTTTTCATGGGTTTGCTTTAGTAATTTTTCTTGATTTTTTAAAACTTGTTTGAAGCCATCGATAAAATGCTTGGTTTTACTCGTTCGAATGCCTTTTAATAAGTCCGTTTGACAGTTAGTTTCAATCTTAGTTACCTCTTCGCAGATTCGTTTACTCGCATCACTTAAATAAATGTGCACAAGCCGTTTATCTTTAGGATCGTTTCTACGTTCAATTAAAGCATTCTTTTCAAGTCTCGATAAAATTCCACTCAGTGTCGCTTTGTCCGTATCCTGGCTGCTAAGAATCTCTTTTGCCGTAATCCCTGGTGTTTCATAAATCGCTTTGATGACAACAAACTGTGCATAGGTTAAACCAAACCGTTCAAGAATTTTAGTCATTAAACGTTTATGGTATAATGCTCCTTTTTCCATCATTTTGCAAATCTCTAGTGACATCTCATTCCCACTCCTTTAGGTTGTATGCAAACATTATAGCGAAAACTCCCTAAAAATGCAAAAAAAAAGTGCTAAAATAGCACCTTAACTAACAATTTGATCCTGTTCTTTTACAGGGTCTTCTTTTCTAGGAATATCAACAATTTCTTTGTCATCACTTTTTTCTTTAGGTTCTTCCATTTGCTTGCGACGGCGATACATCGAATAACCACCATAAGCACTATAGCCTAAATAGGCACCAGAACCAACGCTTAAGAAAACCATCAACCAAATAAAGTGATCGGTTGTAATCATCTCAATAATGATTAAAGTCCCCATAATCAAGGTTCCTATATGGAAGAAATAGGTAGGGTTATCACCTTTTTCATTACCATCGCTAATCCCATAAAAATGGACCATACCACGGATGATTAAAACCGCTCCAAAGATGTAACTAAAAATACTGCCTAGACTTTCAGCATTCACAAATGCGTTTCCAATAAAGATGACGGCAACAACAATATTCATCCCTATTTCAAAAATATTAATGGTTTTAATAAGGTCGCTACGCTGTGTCTTGATAAACGGTACCAAACGCATGACAGCATAACCACCGATTAAAAGTCCAAAGAATGCTTCAACCCAATGCTCTATACCAACAACGCGTAAGATAATCGCAAAAATAACTAGTAAAGCTGCACCAATAAATTTGAATACCCAATTGTAAACTGTAAGACTTGTTTTGAGTTTTGCCAAGGTAACCCCTCCTAAGGTTTATTTACTATCTTTATAATAATGCTAAATAACTAAAATAGCAAGCAATTAAAAAACCCAAGGCTTTGGAAATCACTCAATTGCAGAACCGATGTTCTACTATGGGGGTAGCCTCTTGCGTTGACCTTTAGGAGTCCTTATAGAATCTAAGGCATTCACACCGGCCAAGCCTTGGCTCCTAATTAAATAATTTGGGGTCGCACATGAGTGATTTCCACAACCTTAGGTCACTTTTATTATAAAACTATGGGTTTTTTTTGTCAACGTGCTTGCTTATTATAATGCGCTGATATTTCAGCAGTCGCTAAAACTAAAAACAGCAATAATAAATGTGGCAAAGCATAATATACAGCTTCAAATAGACCTCCTACAAAAACGGTCGAGATAAATAAAACCATTAAAACATAGCGCAAGCCACGTTCAACACGAACCAATAAAGTGACCTTTTTAACCTGTAGGTATAAAAACGCAAGTAATCCTATAATACCGAGTGAAGCAGTTTCTAAAAAGATATTTTGATAGGTTCCAAGTGCTTGACCAGCTTCTTCCATGACTTGTTGGGTCGTGCGAAGCCCTCCTGTTCCAAGTAAAATATTACTCGTAAAAGTAGATAAACCTACCCGCATTGCTGCTAACTGTACTTCAATGTATTCAATTAAACGATCGCTAAGCTGATCAATAATAACCCCATAAAAAGGAACAATTAAAGAAACAATCATTGAACTCACAAGCGTAATACTTACAAAGGCGAGTATCTTACCTTTACGCGTAGAGCGAAGAAACCAATATGGCACAAAAAACATTACCATCATCATTAATGTGAAAATTCTCGCATAAGAAAAACTTAAGATAATACCACCTGCAAGCATAAAAAATACCATAATCCAAAACGAACGCGCTTGACTGTGACGAATATGATAAACAACAAGTGGTATCGCAATCAAATGTGGGTAGACAGACATCACTGATTGTTCAATCACTGCTTGGATTTGTCTAAACTCAATAAGCGCTACCAAAATACTCTGGATGGTTGAAAGTATCGCAACTGCAATAATAAGTCTAGTGAGACGCTCAAACATGTCCTTTTCATAACGGATGACATTGACAAAATAAACATAGGCAAGCAATACAATCCCCATTAACAACGCACCTTCTAAAGCATCTATCCATTGTCTCGCAACAAACAATCCGATGATTGAAACATCTAAAAACAAGATGAGTGGAATCGCGAGTTTTCCTAATCGCACGAATCGCTTTTGCTTAAATGCATCATATAGCAACACAATAGCAGCAATGATATAAAATCCTATCATAAAGACATCATCCACCTGTACATTTGGGGTTGTTAGCGGCGCCAAAAACAACAATACAAGGGTGTACCAAGGGCTAAAATTAAACTTGATAATGTAAGCGATAACGAGTAAAAAAAGCGCTAAAACAACTGGCGCAAGATTAAAGATAAATGCAAGCAGCGCTAACACTGCCATTAAGAAGATATAGTTGTTAAAGTTTAAACGCGAGTTATACATAGTATCACCGATTAAATTATAGCATGCATAATGTAATAAAAAAAGCAGTCATAAACTGCTTATTTTAGTAAAGCTTCAACGAGTTCAGCTTTTTTCATTGAAGAGTATCCTGTGATATCTTTGTCTTTACAAAGATCACGTAACTCTACAACTGTCATTGCTTCAAGTGTGTCTTGATCAAACCCTTTAGACGTTACCGCTGGTTTTTCAGTTGCTTTGACTTCTTGACGTTTAATGTCTCCACGAAGTCCTTTTTTAGCTGTTTCAGCGATATCTGCGAATCCTTTTGCATCGTGCACAGCGATATCTGCAAGCATTTTACGGTTTACTTCAACCCCTGCGAGGTTAAGTCCGTTGATTAAGCGTGAGTATGATAACCCATTCATGCGGGCTGCCGCATTGATACGTGTGATCCATAATTTACGGAAATCACGCTTGCGTTGTTTACGATCACGATAGCTGTATTGCCATGATTTCATGACCTGCTCATGTGCTGTTTTATATAGTAAATGTTTTGATCCAAAGTATCCTTTGGCTTGTTTTAATATTTTTTTACGTCGTTTACGTGCGACGGTACCACCTTTGACTCTAGCCATGGTAGTTACCTCCTTTTTTTATCGATTATTTTATGTTATCAATGATTTGTTTAATGCGTTTTACATCGCTACTGTCTGCGTAGTTTGCGCTACGGTTGTTGCGGATTGTGTTTTTATTTTTGTTTGTTTTTAAATGCGCGCGGTTTGCGTGTGATACTTTAATTTTACCGGTTGCAGTTTTTTTAATACGTTTTTGTGTCCCAGAATGGGTTTTAATTTTTGGCATCGGTAAATCCTCCTTTGGTTATTTTTCTTTCTTCGGTGCCATGGTCATAATCATCGTACGACCATCTTGCTTAGGACGACTTTCAATCTCTGCAATGTCTTCGCATTGTTTCGCAAAATCTAGCATAACTTCTCGACCTTTATTGGTGTATGCCATTTCACGACCACGGAAACGGATCGAGATTTTGAGTTTGTCCCCTTTTTCAAGAAATTTACGTCCATTACGCAGTTTCGTTTCAAAATCGTGTGTATCAATTTTTGGTGATAGGCGCAATTCTTTTAAACTCGTGGTTTTTTGTTTCTTTTTAGCTTCACGAGCTTTCTTTTGTTGGTCAAATCGATACTTGTTATAGTCCATGAACTTCGCCACTGGCGGTTTTGCCTGTGGTGCGACTAAAACAAGATCAAGTGAACGAGTTTCGGCCATGTTTAAAGCTTCATTTTTACTTAATACACCGAGTTGTTCCCCTGTTTCTGTAATGACCATCATTTCTCTTGCGCGGATATCATCATTGACGATACCTTGATTTTGAGAGCGTTTGTCAGACTTTTTATTAATACGTGTCACCTCCTGGATTTGTTGGTGAAAACAAGAAAAAAGTGTGAGTACATAAATGTACCCACACGTAATCATCGCTTAAAAAAATTTAAGGTTAGCGTTGACCCATTGATTAATCAATCGGGTGAGAGTGGGTACTCTTCTTTCCACCATATTTATATGAACTTTAGTAATTATATCACGTTTTCAATCTTTGTCAACTACTTGGTATGGTTTTTCGGTTTAATTAAGTGTTTTGAATAGTCTTCTTTATTAATCTGTTGATTTCTTGCAATCGCGAGCGCTCCCGTTGGAACATCTTTTGTAACAGTACTACCGGCGGCGATAAATACGCGATCACCAATCGTGATAGGAGCGATTAAATTGGTGTTACATCCGACAAAGACATCATTACCAATCACTGTTTTATGCTTTTCTTTACCATCATAATTGACTGTCACTGAGCCACATCCAAAGTTGACATTACTACCGGTTGTCGTATCTCCAATGTAAGCTAAGTGCGAGGCTTTGGTTTGATCGCCTGTCGTTGAGTTTTTAACTTCAACAAAGTTTCCAATGCGGTTGTCTGGTCCGACCACAGCGTTGCTTCTTAAATGGGCAAATGGGCCGATTGTGCTACGGGCTTTTACGGTGCTATCAAAAACTAAACTATGTTTCACTTGGACATCTCGATAAATAATGCTGTTGTGAATTTCAGAGTTTGGTCCAATGATAGACCCTTCCATGATTTTGCTTTCACCGGTAATGGTCGTGTTCGGTTGAATCGTTACGTTTGAGTCGATGTTCACATTATGTCCAATCGTAACAGTGTCCGGATTGATAATAGAGACGCCATTTAACATATGTTGACGATTTATTTCATCGCGCATATAGCGTTCTGCAACACTGATGGCATAAAGATCATTGACACCCATGACACGATAGGCATCTCGCATTACAAAGGTTCCAACATGATGATTTTCTTGAAGTAGTGAAACGATATCAGTTAAGTAATATTCGCTTTTACGACGGCTTTTCTCAATTTTAGGTAAAACCTCAAACAATAACTTATTATTTACCACATAAATCCCTGAGTTAACTTCTTTAATCTGTTTTTGTTCTTTCGTACAATCCAAATCTTCAATAATCGCAGTGATCCGATCGTACTGATTACGAATGATACGACCGTAGCCTTTTGGATTGTCAAAATGGGTCGTAACCACAGTTAAATCATTGTTGCTGTTTTCATGCGCATTCATGATTTTATTGATCACACGATTATCGATTAGTGGCATGTCGCCAAGTAGAATAATCGTGCTACCACTTTTTCCTTCTAATAAATCAGCAGCCATTAATGTTGCATGACCTGTACCGAGTTGTTCTTCTTGATAGACATATTGAACGCGGTCTTTAAGAAGTGTTTCAAACACTTCGCGCTTATGACCAATGACCATCACCGTCTCATCAAGAATACTCTTCTCAATATTTTCAACAATATACTCAATCATTGGTTTTTTTAGTATAGGAAACGCACATTTTGGTAACTCTGTTTTCATCCGCGTTCCTTTACCTGCTGCCAATACGATTGCTCTTCTTGTTTGCATCATATCGTTTCGCCACCTTTCTTAATGCTTTCAACAATTAAATCCATGACACGATCTAATAGCGCTTCATCACGATGACTAATCGTCACACGAATCAACGGCTCTGTTCCACTCGCTCGAACCAACAACAAGGCATCACTACCAAGTGTTTTTTCGGCTTCTTTAATGACGGCCTTAACCTTCTTATCTTCTAACACTGCTTTATCTACAGCTTTCACATTAACCATCTTTTGTGGATACATATCGACCGCTTCGATTACTTTTGACAGTGGGATGCGAAGCTTTTGTAACATCTGCAGAAGCATCACAGCAACGAGTATCCCATCACCAGTATGCATAAACGTATTCATAATGATATGTCCACTGTTTTCCCCACCGAGTATGTACCCACCTCGGCGCATCTCTTGACTAACATATTTATCCCCAACATCAGTGCGAACGGTTTTGATACCGAGTTCTTTTAGTGCTTTGACAATGCCAGGGTTGCTCATCTTTGTCAACACAACGGTATTTTTAGTAAGTTCATTGGTCGTTTTAAAATATTTTGCTAAGGCATAAATAATCAAATCGCCATCAATAATCTTCCCTTGATGATCGACAACTAAGGCTCGATCACCATCGCCATCAAAACTAATCCCTAAATCGAGTTTATGCTCAATGACATGAGCTTGAATTGCTTCAAGATGTGTCGAACCGCAGTCCAAATTAATGTTCAACCCATCCGGCATATTGTGAATCACCTTACACTCATCAACAAGTGGCCCAATAATTGCTTTAGCAATTTGATACGTTGCGCCATTGGCACAATCTAGACCAACACTCATATTGACATGTTCTAAATCCATCGCGTGATACATCCCTTGATACGTTTCATCGACACAATTGCTAAACGATTCTGTGCCAATCGCGTTCGTTTCGGTTTTAAGTGGTGCATCAATATGTGTTTCAATCATGATTTCTTCTTTTTCGAGAATTTTTTCGCCACGTTTAAACAGTTTAAGACCATTATCATGATATGGATTATGTGACGCTGTAATCATCACCGCATCAACATTTTCTTGTTTTGCGTAGTAAGCAAGCATCGGTGTTGATACAACACCAACGCGTTCAACATTAATGCCAGCACTCATCGCACCTGCTGCCACGCTTGATGCGAGCATATCTCCTGAAAGTCTTGTATCTTGCCCAATCACAAGTTTTTCTGTATTTAAAACTGCTTTTAAGCTCTGTCCAAGTTTAAAAGCAAGTTCAGCATTCAAAAATTTACCGGCAATCCCGCGGATGCCATCGGTTCCAAAATAGTTACCCATCTAAACCCCTCCTATCAAATTAAGTCCTACCAAATCCTTTACTCAACCGTGACACTCTTCGCAAGATTTCTTGGTTTATCGATATCACAACCACGTTGTAACGCCGCATAATAAGAAATCAACTGCGTTGGTATGACCATCATTGCAGGGCGTAAATACTCATGAACATCTGGTAAAACAATCGCATCTTCATCTTCTGATAAGCTTTCAATCGCAATCGTAACCGTGCGTGCACCACGACTGCGCACCTCATCTAAATTACTTCTTGTATTGAGCGCAATACGCTTATCTGAAATTAATCCAAAGACAGGGGTGTCTTCCTCAATCAAAGCAATTGTACCATGCTTTAACTCACCCGCCGCAAAGCCTTCAGCTTGAAGATAAGAAATCTCTTTAAGTTTTAGCGCAGCCTCTAAAGAAACATAATAATCGACGCCACGTCCAATAAAGAACGCATTGCGTTTAGTCAAGACAGTTTTTGCTAACATCTCAATCGTTTCATAATCGGTTAAATACGATTCCATCGCATGTGCAAGCTCTGATAATGCTTTTCGTATATCAAACGTTTGTTTACCATAAGCATATGCAAGCAACGTTAAAACGATCAGTTGTGCAGTGTACGCTTTTGTCGATGCAACGGCAATTTCAGGCCCTGCAAAAATTTCTAAGAAATGATTCGCTTCACGTGCTAACGTTGATGTTCGCACATTAGTAATTGTTATCACTTGATGATTAAGCGATTTAATGTGCATTAAGCACGCTCTTAAATCAGCCGTTTCGCCACTTTGAGAAATTAACACAAAAAATGGTTTTTTAGATAGCGTTGGTGGGTGGTAGGCAAACTCACTCGCAATATGCACTTCAACGGGCATATCAGTCATTTTTTCAAAGAGACTTTTCCCTACAAACCCTGCATGCATACTTGTGCCTGCAGCTAAAATATAAACACGATCTGATTGAGCCATAGCGGCAAGGATTTCTGGTTTCATCACTAATCTTTCATCTTCGAAATACTTGTTGATGATGGTCCGTACAACGAGCGGCTGTTCCATTATTTCTTTGAGCATAAAGTGTGGGTATGGCCCCATCTCCGCTAAATCATCATCAAAATCCATCGGTTCGAAAATCACTTCTTGAGGCGCATGATCTTTATTGAAAAAACGTACTTGATTGCCTTCTATGACCGCTACTGAATAATCATCGAGTGGTGCGAAATTTTGACTATATTTAGCAAGTGCAACTAAATCGCTAGCCACAATGAAGCCGTTATCGCTTTTTCCAAGCAATAGCGGACTCTTATTTTTCGCCGCAACCAAGCGGTCTGGGTGTTTATTATCTAAAATTAACAAGGCATATGATCCTTTTAACAACCCTAAAGTTTTTTGAATCGCCGCTTTTGCCGACATGTTTTGCGCAAACGTATCAATCATTTGAACAATAACTTCCGTATCTGTTTCACTATCTAACGTCATGCCATTTAAAAAGTCACGCCGCAAACTTTTATAGTTTTCTATCACGCCATTATGAACCACAACAAAACGCTTTGAACGGGACTCATGAGGATGTGCATTGATTTGGTTTACTTTGCCGTGCGTTGCCCAGCGCGTATGACCAATCGCAAGATTTGAGGCACCTGCAGTTTTTGCAAGCGACTCTAAATGCGCAACACGTCCTTGATCTTTAAACAGTTCAAAGCGTTTGTCTTTATTATTATATAAACTAATTCCCGCAGAATCATATCCGCGGTATTCTAACTTAAATAGGCCGTTTAAAACGATGTCTTTTGCTTCTTCTTTTCCTAGGTACCCTACAATACCACACATACGGCTTCCCCCTTAGTGATTTAAACTGATTTATATTATAGCATACCCGTTTTCAAAGCTCAATTGTTTAAATGAAGCTTTTGGTGGCGAACAAAAGTCATCGATACATAAAGAACAATCACATAAACCATGATGCGAAGCGGTACAAGTAAAACCAACTGCTCCTCTCCTAAGATATGAAGATTCATGAAAAATATGTTAATCAAGTAACCAAAATAACTAATCTGTTCAATCGCGACCCCAAAATCAATCAATATTTCTGTAGAAAAATACCCAATCAGTACCGCAAACAAAGGAAAAATATGATCAAAGCTAATCGCTAAAAGCATCAACAAAACACTGTAAAATACGACAAAAACAGCCATGTAAATAAACAACTCACCTTGATAAAGGACACTTAAACCGCCGTGAAACAAAAAACCAAAAACTGCTTGATAAAGCAACAGCAATAGTGTAAAAATAAGTCCAACAAAAACAATCACAAACAGTTTAGAGATTAACAGGTACCACCCTTTAACCCTTTGTCTTAAAACAATATCAGATGGCGATAAAAGACAGATTTGAATGGCTACATAAATCAAAACGATTAAAACACTGAGCTTCATCAAACTAAAACTCTCCATAAAATAATCAAAACGATACATTTCTTTCTCAACAATACGGTCAAACAAGCTATCATAAAACCGGCTCAATGCAATCATCATGAGCATATTAAACCCTACAAAAAAACTTAAAAAAAGCTGCGTTTTTCGGTGCAATAAATAACTGAGATGCAACTTAGCTAACACAATCATAATTGAACCTTGTGACACTCTAAGCCATCAAAAATATTTGTTTCATGCGTCGCAATGACAAACTTCTCGCACCGTTTTTTAATAATATTAGCAAGCTGGCGTTGAGCATAAACATCTAACCCCGATAGCGGCTCATCGAGCAAATACACATCGCGACTTTCCATCATCGCTTGGACCAGATGGACCTTTTGCTTTGTCCCTTTAGACAAAGCTTTAAACGGTTTTTGTACATGTTCCTTTAAATCAAAGGCATCGATCAACCACTGCATTCGAATCGTTGAAGCCGTTCCAAGTTTGATTAAATAGTTTAAGTATTTTTCTGGCGTTAAATAATCGGGATAGCGGATTAACTCTTCGGCATACATAATCGACCCTTTCATCTCAAGTACGCCTTGATAATCTATCAATCCTGCAAGTGCTTTTAATAGCGTTGATTTACCAGAGCCATTCGCACCCACTAAGAGCACAACTCGAGCATCACTATGAACCGCATCAACGCAAACATCCGCGGATTTATAGGCTTTATGAAAGTTTTTAATCTTCAGCATAAAACGTTACCTCACGATGCAAAGCTTCGTGATACACATGAAACGGTTTCGTCCGAATAAACATAAAGTCATCAATCACCATCCGGTGTATTGCCTCCTCATATAAGTACTCAACAATAATTGGATAGCGGTGCATCGCTTCGAATCGCTGCGCATAAGCAAACGGTACAACATACATTTGAGTATCTTCAGCCTCTAGGATAATCGGATGCCTTTGCTGTCTAGATGGTCGCATCAAATCGACCGGTTTTCCAAGTGCTTCTTCTAACGTTAAAAACGCATCAATCTCACCATCAAACGGCCTTAAGTATTTCATATTTGCCTCTACTTGACTATTGAAGCTTATATTGGTAATCTCAAGCGCACGTTGGGTTTTATTTTCTAAACTAAAAACAAGTCCAACACTGCTAGGATATTGGTTAAAGTGCTGATGGATATTAAACCGTGTATGCATTCTCAAATGTTCGCTATTTTCGCTTTCAAAGGAATAATTGAAACTTCCAATATCTAAAACACTTGTTTGTCCAGTTTGGTAGCTTAAATGCAATCTCGCATCATCAATATTAATTATCAAATCCTCAGCATAAACACCAATTTTAAAGACAAACTGATAACTATAAAAGTCAAGATCCATAAAATCGACCATTTCAATAAAGCTTATATCTACTAGATCAATCGGTACCAAATCCTCTGTATCTTTACATTTGATAACACTTCGAACCAAAGCATCTTCTAATGTATATATGGTATCTTTTTGATTGATTAAAAACGGAATATTAAATGTTTCTACATCACTTGAATAGACATAACTATGTGCTTCTTTAACACTGTATGCCTCAATCGTATCATCCTCGTGACAACGCTTAAGGGTGACAAGTAAGCCGAGCCCAAATAAGAGTACCACCAACGTACTAACGCTGATAATCTTCATCGATGACCTCCTTGATGACACTGAAATATTCAGTTGTTACGACAAAAACTTCCCAACCACCAGTTCTTGCATTAATAAAGAAACGGTAATACTTGCCCACGCCATTTGTCACATAACCTTCTCCGTAAACGGCAACGCTTAAAGTTGTATTCGGATCAACTTTCATTCGAATTTCAACACGCTCTTCTTCGGTCACCGTTCGGTCGTGTGAAACCGAGCCATCGATGCTTGCATCGAGACCTAAATTAAAATTTCTCACCGCTCCAGACGTTGAAATCCCAATGTTGCCTGAGGCACTGAGTTGGACCCGTGTCGATTCTGTCAACCGAAAATGATACGATTTGTTGATTGGGCTCGTGCCTTGATTGGTAATGATGTAACGCGTCTCTTTTTGAAACGTCACCGGTTCTTGATTCATCACTGTAAACGTACGCCAGCCCCAAAACCTTCTTCGTCCTAAACGGTTGTAGTACTCGCGATACTCATCGCTTGTAAAGTCTCGCAGTAATGTCCCACCAAAGTTATTGAACCGAATCGATTGATACGTGAGATATTCATTACTGAAAACTCGTGACTCGTTGATGCACAATGCTAAAACTAAAAGAAAACTAAAGATTATTTTTTTCATACAACACCTCCACTTGATTGATACGCCCTATGGTTTTAATTTTCTTCATAAAAAAAGTGAATCTTTAGGACTCACTTGAATTTTTTAAATACTGTTTTACGAACTTTCTTCCATCCTCAAGACCAATTTGATAACGCTTATCTATCAGTTCTTGAGAAAAATCCATAATCCCGCGTAAGTTTTTACTCGGTTTAATATGATGTACTTTAACATCTTTAGGAATCGGTGTTTTTTGCCGACGCATGCGGAATACATCAATAATGAAGATTTCTTTACAACCCGCTTCAATCAATGGTTTGACCGGTACATTATCTAGCACGCCGCCATCGTAGTAAGTTTGTCCGTTAATCACAATCGGTTTAAACACGACAGGAATCGCACAACTCGCTAGCAGAGTTTGCTTAATTTCTTCTTGCTCTAACTCTTTTAAACATTGGTACCGACTTAACGTATCTTTTCTAAAAGCATTTCTCAAGTTAATGCTCATCAGCTCAAAAAATCCGACATTTTCATCGCCTGCTAAACTTGTAGAAACATAAATATCATGGTCATAAACCGCATTATAATCAATTAAGTCCTCAATCATTTTTTCAAGTTTATCCGTTTTATAAAACCCTTTAAAAACCAACTCGCGTCCATCTTGGAATAAGCGTTTAAAAAAAGATTGTTCTTCATCAAAAAGTTTGCGTTTTTCCATTGAAAACCAAATTTCTTCAGCACGATCGATATTCCCACTCGCCAGCAACGTCGCATTTAAACTACCTACTGAAGCACCGCTGTAGGCCGCAATATCACTCAAAAAATCCGCTTCTTGAAAAGCACGTAAAACACCAATTTGATAAGCCCCACGAGCTCCTCCACCAGATAAGACTATCCCCTTTTTCACGCTCATGTCTACTCCTTAATAAGGACAAACTTGTCCATTTTTATAAACCGTTTGGATTAAACCTCCACCCAAACAAACTTCTTCTAAATATAAAACACATGCTTGACCTGGTGTCACCGCACGTACCGGTTCATCAAAATGGACCGTAACGACATTTGATGATACCTCGACAGTAACCCCAACATCTTTTTGTCGATAACGAAACTTCGCCGTACACTTTAATCCATCAAGTGCTAACGCTTTATCAATAATATTGACATCTTCTAATGTACACGAAGTGCTATAAAGCGTTTCGTGGTGAAACCCTTGTCCAACAAACAATTGGTTTTTCTTTAAGTCCTTACCAATCACAAACCAAGGATCATTCCCATATTTTTCATTACCGCCGATGCCTAAGCCTTTCCGCTGTCCAATCGTGTAGTGCATCAACCCTGTATGTTTTCCCAAGCAGTCACCATCTAAGGTGACCATGTCACCCGGCTGTGCTGGTAAATAATTATTTAAGAACTTACTAAACTCACGCTCGCCAATAAAACAAATGCCCGTAGAATCTTTCTTTTTAGCGGTTGGTAACTGATGTTTAATCGCCAAATCACGAATGTCTGATTTTTGATAGTTGCCAATCGGAAACAACACATGTTTGAGTTGTTCACTCGTGAGCTGTGATAAAAAGTAGGTTTGGTCCTTACTCGAATCAGCTCCGCGCAAAAGTTCAACCTTACCGTTTCTTCGCACTTGTGCATAATGCCCCATCGCTATATAGTCAGGTTCAAAACGTTCCGCATGTTTACTAAATGCATCGAACTTAATATATTTATTACACATAATATCAGGGTTTGGCGTGCGCCCTTTTTTATACTCCTCTAAAAAGTACTTAAAAACATCGCGCCAGTATTCTTCAATAAAATCAACGCGGTACAATGGGATGTCTAAATGTTCACAAACACTTAAGGCATCATTATAGTCTACTTCTTGAGGACAAATAGCCTCGTTTAACGTAGGGTTTCCCAAGACGTCTTGATTGGTCGTCGAATCCCAGTTGCGCATAAACAATCCAATCACTTCATAGCCTTGTTGCTTGAGTAAAAGTGCAGCAACACTTGAATCGACGCCACCACTCATACCAATTACGACTCTTTTTGCCATTTTAATCAATCCTTATTGCTTGGTTTTATTCACATCACTTGGCATACGTAAATCACCGCGTGGTGATAATGATATGTCAAGAATTTTGGGAGCATCTGGTACAGCTTGGCGCTTAAATTGTTGACTGTAAAAACGCGCAAAGAAATTGTGTACATACGTTTCACTTTCTTTTTGTGATAAATCAAATGTTTTTCCAATCAACCACGCAATTCTACTTTCTGTATCTCCGAACCGTAAAAAACGGTGCAAGATGAAATCATTGACTTCATACTTACCGATCACATCTTCTGTAACTTGATCCATAATTAGTTCTGGGGAAATAGGTGTTTCTAAAACATCGTGAACGACGTTCTCAACATTTTTCCCAAATTTTTCTTCGGCGTAATGCGACATCATAAAGCGGACGAGTGTTTTCGGAATCCCCGCATTGATGCCATACATACTCATTTGATCACCGTTATAGGTACACCATCCAAGCGCAAGTTCACTCATATCCCCAGTGCCTAAAACGATTCCGTTATGCATATTTGCAAAGTTCATCAGCAACATAGTGCGTGCTCTTGCTTGGGTATTTTCATAGGTTGCATCTGGCGTTTCTTTATCATGCCCAATCAACTCAAAGTGATCGTTCACATGATCGCGAATATCGATTTCTTTAATCGAAACCCCGAGATGTTTAATCAACTGTTTTGCTTGTCTTAAGGTTTTTTCAGTGGTTCCAAACGCTGGCATCGTTAGACCGTAAACCTTTTTTCGGTCCATCCCGATTTGATCGGCGACGCGCGAGGCGATAAGTAAGGCTAGCGTAGAATCTAAGCCTCCGCTCACACCGACGATAATCGATTCCGCATGAATGTGGCGAAGCCTTTTTATCAATGCATTTTCTTGTAAGTTTGCAATTTTTTGAAACGCTTCAATTTCATTGGTTTTAGGCACGAACGGCGTCTGATCAAACGCTTGTTCAAAATCGTAGTCATCACTCTTATCTAAATGCACATCGACCGTCACGCTATCAAACTCATACTTGTTTAATGTATCACGAAACGAAGAATTCATTTTACGAGAAAAAGAAATCTTAGAAAGATCAATATCGGCATAAATGACTTCACTCTCTTGTGAAAAGTTTTCTGTTTCAATCAATAAATCACCATTTTGTGCAATGACATTATGTCCACTAAAGACAGTATCACTCGTTGACTCATGGACCCCAGCACTCGAATAAACATAAGCCCCTGCGTTACGTCGACTATGTTCAATAATGGTTCTTCTACGAACTGCGCGTTTGTTTAAATATTCGTTTGACGCACTTAAATTTAAAATCATTTTAGCCCCATTTAACGCCAGTAAGTTCCCTGGAGAAATCGGCGCCCACATATCCTCACATATTTCAATTCCAAAGCTAATTCGTCCATCATCACTTCTAAAGATGATTGACCCAAATGGGACAACTTGGTCTAAATACCGTAACATTTTTACTTTTTTTACAATATCATAGCCACTTGTAAACCAACGTTTTTCATAAAACTCTTGGGTGTTTGGTAAGTAAAACTTTGGCACGATACCTAATAATTTATTTTTTTGAATCACAAAAGCGCTGTTATACAAGATTCCATCAATTTCAAGCGGTGCACCAAACACAACAATACCTGGAAATGGATTTTCATTTAAAAGACGCGCAATTTGCGCCTCCGCTTCTTCTAATAAACCATGTTGAAAGAAAAGATCATTGCAGGTATAGGCTGTAATCCCTAACTCAGGAAAGACAGCAATGCTCGAACGCAGATCTTTGAGTATTTCTAACATTTGGGTAACGTTATACGTAGGGTTTCCTACTTCTAACTTAGGCGTGACACTAGCAACTTTGACAAAATCTTTATAGTACATGTTTTCACCTCTTGTATAAGTCTTGGTCGATAATATATTGATACACAGCTTCATGTACCATCGATTTATCTAAAGTATCTCTAAACGTTGTACTCGATACGTCGCAGTTAAAATCTTCAAAGACAATAAAATTATCGCGATACTTTGATAAAAAATCATCGCTATCAATCAACGTCTGCACATCGATACCATGCCGTCCTAAAACAATCAGTTTAAACTCTCCTAAGAGCGAAGATGCCATTTTCCAACTGGCTAAATCACCGATATTATCAGCGCCAATCACAAAGGCATACGGTTCTTTACTATCATCGGAAAGTCTTACCAAAGATTGATAGGTACCTTCAAACAACTCATCGCGCATCTCCAAATCACTGATGGCGATTTTATCGATTGATTGCGTCATCAACTCGAGCATTTTTAAACGGTGATAATTGCTGACGAGTGAACTTTTGGTATACGCACTCGAGACAGGTAAGTACGTAAATGATGAGACATTAAGTCTGTCTTCTAAAAAATAAAACACTTCTAAATGCGCAATTGTCGGTGGATTAAAAGCACCGCCATATACTACATGCATAAAATCACCTCTTTATCATTATATCACAAAGTCGAGTTTTCGTAATAGTTTTGGGTGCAATATGCTATAATACTAAAGAGGTGAAAAACAATGAAATTAGATAAACAATATATTCTTGATTTAGCAGAAGAAATCCTAATGATTCCATCGCCGAGTGGTTACACGAAAGCAATTGTCGAACGGATTAAAGCTGAGGCAAAAAAGTATGGTTTAGAAACCCAGCAAACCAAAAAAGGTAATTTAATTTTAACCTTAAAAGGTCGCACTGAAAAAACGCTTGGGTTAAGCGTCCATGTCGATACCCTCGGTGCCATGGTCCGCTCAATCAATAGCGATGGTACGTTAAAGTTTACCAGTGTTGGTGGCCCATCATGGCCAACCCTTGATGGTGAATACTGCACCATTCAAACGAGAGATAACAAAACGTATACTGGAACGTTCTTATCTACCAGTCCGGCAGTACACGTCTACAAAGACGCCAACACCAAAGCAAGAAATCCAGAAAACATGGTGGTCCGAGTTGATGAGGTTGTCAAATCAAAAGAAGATACCCAAAAACTAGGCATCGAAGTTGGAAACTATATTTTCTTCGACCCTAAAACCACGGTAACCCCAAGCGGATTTATTAAATCAAGATTTTTAGATGATAAAATCAACGTAGCAAGTATGTTTGGTTTAATCAAGCTGTTAAAAGATACCGATACCACACCCAAACAAACCTTAAAAATTATTATCTCAACTTATGAAGAAGTTGGTCATGGTGCAGCATTCATCCCTGAACTCGATGAAATGATCGCAGTTGATATGGGCTGTATCGGTGAAGACTTATCGTGTACAGAATACGATGTATCGATTTGCGCAAAAGATTCAAGTGGTCCTTACGACTATGATCTTACCAATGCATTTGCGAACATCGCCAAACGAGAAAACTTAAAATATGCTGTCGACATTTATCCATACTACGGATCCGATGTCAGTGCTGCACTCCGCGGTGGCAATGATATTAAAGGCGCATTAATCGGTCCGGGGGTTCATGCCTCACACGGCATGGAACGGACCCATTATTCAGCCTTAGAAAATACGATTAAACTGCTTTACTATTATATCCAATAAAAAAGACCAAACATGGTCTTTTTTTATACAAACGCCCCAACAAAGGCATTTTTTTCCATGATAAGTTCTTCTTCATCATCTTCTAAAACACCATAGACTTTCATATCCGGGCTGGCAAAAATCCCCTCAACATGAATCCTGCTTTGGTTCAAACCTGCTTCTTCTAAGCCAGTACGATTGAGTTTGGTACCTCCTTGTAACATGCGTGGGTCAGCGTGCCCTAACGCAATACTAGAACCAAAGTTCAAATCAATCAAACCCATATAGAAAAACGTTTTTAAGTGTTTGATCGGTGATTCATCACCAATCAAAGTGACTTTACCGACATAAGAAGCTCCTTCATCAACACCAAACAATTTTTCAACCACATTTTTTTGGTCACTTAAAATCTGTATAATCTTACCATCTTCAAACTGCAGTGTAAACGGCTTTAAAAACTGTCCACGAACATTGAGTGGCGTCGTAAAGCGAACTGTACCAGAAGCACCAAACTTGTGGGGTGCAGTCGATATTTTATAATCTGGAAGTTGCCGAACAAAGCTGCCGTTTGCATGGTATTCTCTACCACCAGTCCATGTATGGTTTTCAGCAAGCGGTAAGTCAAGCTGGGTATGTTTTGAGCGAAACCTTAACATTTTGTATGCTTTTTGATTTAGTAAATCTCGTCTTTTTTCGATCGTTTCAAGCTGAACCTCCCAAGCTTTTGCTGGGTTTTTTTCATCAAGATGCATCATATAATCAAACGCTTCTTTAAGTTTTTCAGCCGCTTCCGTTTCACTGAGTTTTGGATAGGTACGTTTTGCCCAAGCCATCGAAGGAAAAGGAATCAGCGACCATTTAAGCTCTTGGAACATTTTTTGATCAAACGGTCTCACCTTAGGGGCAGATAACTCAGAGGCTTGCTTCATTTTTCTTGGGTCAATATCTTTCATTGCCGACGCCATGTTCGAGGTTAAATTAATAACCGCAGCATTGCGTTTAATCATCGTATCATACCGTGATAAAACATAGTTTGGGACATCGCCTAAAACTTTTTCACTCCCATAATTAATTTTATATTTTGAAAGCGTTGGCGCTTGCCAATTGATGTGGACGGTTCCACTCTTAAAATCTTTATACGCTGCAAGCACTAGTGCATCCACAAAATCAATCGCCTCAATAGGCGCATTGATAAGCAAGTCTTCTTGCGGTTGCAAGTTAACACATTTCGATAAAACAAGCTTCGCATACACATTGTAATCAATCATTAAACATCACCTTTTTTCGCAAATGGTCCTCTTTTAAACGGTTTTAAAACAAAGTTCACGACCCCTTTAGGGAATGCAATCAAGCCTTCAGAAATAACTTGTGGCATCAATCTGAACGATTCTTTATATGATGCTAAGCGTAGTTCACGCTTGCTCATCAACTGATTATCGGCAAACAAATACCGCCGAGTGACAACGCCGATACGACAGGTTAATAATCCATTTGAAATACCTTGAAATATAGAGTTCGTTGCCGTACGCACCACCGGAAGATCGTTTAATGCCTCACCAAATTTAGAGGGCAACATCTCGTTAAAGTTCACATCTTCTAACCCTTCTGCGATCATCGCAGTCACGGTCACGTTTAAGCCTAATTTCGCTAAATTCGTATAGCTCGGTCTAAACCCACATGCCTCAACAATCGCACGAATCATGCGAATGTTGGTCGTAATAACCGCAAACATATCTAAATTACCATTTTGAGAAATTGCTGTCGTCATCAAAACTGTTTTTGAATGCGAAACAATAATCCCATCGATATTTTTGCGTACCGAACCATTAAAGACCGCTTTTAACGACTGTGGTAGCTGTGCGTTATCATTGAGATTTTCCCTTAACAAAGCTTTATCCGTATCACTCACCGAATCCATCCGTAAAAGATTCTTCGCCGCGTTTCGGTACACGCGATGATGTTTTTTCGCATCCGCTAACGCTTCAATTGAAAACGTCGGTGCAAAAAAGATGACTCTTAATGGATTAAGGATTAACACATAAACCAAGAGTGCAGCAATCCCATAAAATGCATATTCAACATAGACATGGATACTTCTTAACCGTTCACCGACACTAATGGCATTAGAAACAACAACAAAAGCCAGCAACAATAAAACCCCGATTAAAACCAGTACCCAAAACGCTTTACGACTCATAAAAAGCGCCCCCTTTCATATACTCTATTCTACCACAATAACACCGCTTTAAGCGAAAGAAAAGAAAACCCAAAAGGTTTTCTTAACGGTCTTCAATAATTGCCGTCATCGGAATGATTAAAAACACCAACCAAGCAATATACCAAATGTTTAAAAAATAGCCAAGTAAGACGAATCCAATCACCGCAATAAACGGACTCATTGAACTTGCTTTACGATCTTTTTCATTGAGCGCTACGGCAACAATCGGTGTCATCAGCAAGAATAACCAGCTCACGCCATAAGCATTATACGTGTATCCAACCAACAAAAAGAGTACCACGGTCATAACAAACACTAGTTTAAGGAACGTTGCATGTTTGCCTTCATAATCCGCAACAATTGTAATATGTCCGTAAAGTAAACCGATGGTTAGATAAATCGTAAAGGCAAGCAGTGCTAAAACCCAGTTTGTCACAAAAAGTCCTAAGTATATATAAAGCCCTACAGACACTATAAGTGCTAACAATACGCGATAACGATATGGTTCATGTTTGGATTCAAAAGCACCCAAGAAAAGCGGCAAAAGCAGCAACAGCCATGTCGGTGCATAAACCCCCGTAAAATAGCCGATCAGGACAAAGGCAATCATTCCAAAGAATAAACTTAGACCGGTGATTTTTTCATAAAGATACTCATCTCCTGATTCAATAATCGCAATCGTTGGAATAAGTAAAAACAGTAGCCAGGCCGGATGCCAAGCCTCAAGAATCGTACCGATTAAGATGAACGCAATGACTGTTATAAAAGGCATCATTGCCGTTAACTTAAAGCGAAACCCACGGTGCAACCCTTCAAACAAAAGTCCTGAAAGCGGAATCAATAAAAAAGCAATCCATCCAGGATGCCACGCATCCCATAAAAACCCAACTAAAAAGAAAATAATGATTGCCACAAATGGACTTAACGCCACATACTTATGACGGTTAGAACTTTTAACTTTGAGATTATAATCATCTTTCAATGCTGCTTCTAACGATGTTAAATCTCCAAGCTTTGCCTCTATATCCACTTCACTTAATCCCTGTGCCAAAGCATCATCGATCATCGCTTCATAATCGGCGATAATTTCGGCGCGTTCTTCTTGTGTCATTTCAAATTTCTCTAATCGTCTTGCTAGTTCGTTTAAATACTTTTTCATGTTTCATAACCTCCTAAAATATCAAAAACTTGTTTCAAAAACAGACGCCATTCGTTTAAAAACATTTGAAGCTTTTCCGTGCCTAGTGCAGTGATCTCATAAACTTTTTTTGGAGCACCGAGTGGAGAAGGTACGGTATGGGTTTTAAAATAGCCCTGTTTGGTAAGTCTACGTAAGATAGGGTAAACCGTATTTTCACTCACTGATAATTTACTTGAAAGCGTTTCAATCACATTAAAACTCGATTGTGAACGATCTGAAACAACTTTCAAAACAATAATTTCGACAATACCACGCTTGAGTTGTGAGTTCATGGTTTCCTCCCTTGGTGCGTTATACGATCATCATAGCACGTTTTTGTGTGCTGCACAATAAGTGTCATAAAAAAGTGAAACTCATCAGAGTTTCACATAACATATAATGTTTTTATCAATACTTCTAACAAACCCCAAACTAAGATAAAAATCTTGGACATGACTATCGTCCATATCGGTAATCAAAACTTTTTGTCGTACATGCTCATAATCGATTAAAACCCGTTCCATCAACGCTTTACCGATGCCTAATGCTTGATGATCTGGATGGACAAGAATGTCTTGAACATAAAGAATATGTGCATCATCGCCAACCAACCTAACTACAGCGACCAAACGGTCATCCTCATAAGCTCCGTATACTGCGAGTGAAGCAGGAAACATTTGTTCAAATTTCTCGATATCCTTTAGGTAGTTCGCCCAACCAACTGATTCATATAGCGCCCTTAATGAAGCATAAGGAAACGCTGTCATACGTATGATTTCCATGTGTCACCTCAAGTGAATGTAGTATCAAGCTTACTGTCATTATACACTATGTTAATGACTTTGTATCTATAAAAAAGAAACAGTAAAGAACTACTGTTTCAGTTGGTTGTGATCGACAATCGTTTCATCAACAATACGGCCGTTTTCTAAATAAATAATCCGATCAGCAATATCGTAGGCATCTTCATAATCATGGGTCACAAAAATACTTGTGATATTGGTTTTTTTAATAATTTGACGTAACTCTTTACGGATTTTAAGTTTCAAGTCCGCATCTAAGTTACTAAACGGTTCATCGAGCAGTAAAATTTTCGGATTTGGTGCTAGCGCTCTTGCAAGCGCAATACGCTGTTGTTGACCACCCGAAAGTTCATGTGGATAACTGTTTAACTTTTCTGTCATATCAATCATTTCAAGCATTTCTAACACCCGTGTTTTTCGGAAAGGTTTTGGATGATGCGATAATCCAAACATAATATTTTTCTCAACATTCATATGTGGAAATAGCGCATAGTCTTGAAAGACCATCCCTACTTCTCTTTTTTCAGCATCGACAAAAACATCTGAGGCACAAAGCGTTTCTTCATTAATCACAATGTTTCCTTTATTTGGCATTTCTAACCCGCTCAAGACTCTTAAAAGCGTACTTTTACCTGAGCCACTACTTCCTAAAATCGCAACGATTTCGCCTTCTTGCATGGTTAAAGAAATATTATCTAATACTTTTTCTTTTTTAACATAGCTAAACCCTAAATCTTCAATTCTTACGTACATAACTGACACCTCGCTTTTGTTTTGCATGGGTTAATATATAAATCATTAAACTCGCTACTAAAATTAATACTAGCGCAGGAATACTTGCTTCAACAAGCATCTCATCACTAGCGTATTCATGAACAATGGTCGCCATCGTATTGTAGTTCGCAGGCCTTAAAATCAATGTTAAAGGTAACTCTTTGATGACATCGATGAAGACGATAATCGCAGCGCTCAACATACCCATTTTTATCAGCGGTAAATCAATCCTTAAAAGGGTCTTAAGTTTACTTGACCTTAAGGCATAGGCCGCTTCTGTAAACGATTCACCAATTTTATCATAGCTCGCTTCGATACT